>JAKSPW010000001.1 GCA_024404435.1 Clostridia bacterium
CGAGAGCCGAGATCTCCGACGTGGCGAACGCCGTATTCGACGGCACGTCCGCGGTCATGCTCTCGGGCGAGACCGCCGTCGGCAAGAATCCTCTCCGCGCGATCGAGGTCATGGCGAAGGTCGCGGAGAAGGCGGAGCACGATATGTTCGAGCTCAAGGAAAAGGACAATAATTACGTGATCGACTACTCCGACATGACGAACGCGATCTGCGACGCGGCATGTACGACGGCGCACGACCTGAAGGCTCAGGCGATCGTGACTCTGTCGCTCACGGGCAGAAGCGCGCGCAGAATGTCGAAGTTCCGCCCGGTCACGCCGATCATCGCGGCGACGCCGGACAAAAAGACCTTCCATCAGCTCGCGCTCTCGTGGGGCGTTTATCCCGTAATGGCGATAAATCAGGCGGATTTCGATCATCTTTTCCTGCACGCCATCGACTGCGCGAAGCAGCTTGACATGGTCAAGACGGGCGACAAGGTCGTCATCGTCGGCGGACTGCCGATCGACACTCCCGGCAACACGAACATCCTGAAGGTGGAAGTCGTTGCCGACAGACTGTAAAATACTTTAGGAAAAAAGACGAAAAGGAGAGAGAAATGGAGAGAAAAAGGCTGCCCGAGCTTTCGTGGCTCAACCTCTTTTTCTGCGTACTCGTGGTGCTGATCCACACTCTGTCGGAGCCGGTGACGCGCCTTGTTTCCGGCTCGGCGCAGTACTACGCCGTGATGATCCCGTGGAGGCTTTCGTCCTTTGTGGTGCAGGGCTTTATCTTCCTTTCGGGCGTGAAGCTGACGCTGAACGGAAAGGACAAGCTCGACGTTCCGGCACTGTGGTGCCGCCGTTTCAAGAGCATCGTCGTGCCGTATCTGATCTGGACGCTCGTCTATATCTGCTACTATCTGAATCTCGGCTGGATGCCGCATCTGACGTGGGGCGACGTCGGCTTGTACGTTCTGAGAGGGAACGTCATCTCGCCGTTCTATTTCGTCGTGACGATAGTGCAGTTCTATCTTCTCGCGCCGGTCTTCCACAAGCTTGCCGTGAAGGTGCGCCCCGCCGTGCTCATCCCCGCCGCGTTTGTTCTGAACGTGGTGCTGAGGCACAGCCTCGAGCCGCTGCTCCGCGTCACGGGGATCTGCGAAAACTTTGCCTATACGGACAGAGTTTTCGTGACTTACGTATTCTATTTCGTGCTCGGCTGCTCGGTGGGCAGGTATTATGAAAAATTCCTCGCGTTCTTAAAACGCGGTGCGGCGTGGCTCGCGCTCGCTTTCGTGCTTCTCGCGGCGGGAGACGTCGTGATCTACGACAGACTGCTCGCCCGCGTGAGCTTCGTTTTCGTCGACACGTACCACATGGTCTACTGTGCCTCGGCGATACTGTTCTTCGCGTCGGTCTTTACCCTTCTTTCGCAGAAAAAAGACCGTCTCCCGGGACTTTTCGCGCTCGCGGACAGGGCGACCTATCCGGTCTTTCTGTGCCACTGCCTGGTTATCCGCATAACGGACGGAAAGATGGATGCCGCGGGTGTCACGTCGATCGGCGCCAGACTCGTTCTCCGCTTCGTTGCGGCCTACGTGATCTCATTTGCCGCCTGCATCCTGTGGCAGGCAGCCCGCCGCGTGATCGACGAAGTCGCGGGGAGACGAAAGAATTGAAAAATATGGCGGGGAAGGACTTTTTTCACAAAAAAGTCCTTCCCCGCACCCCATCTCAAAAAACTTTGAAAATAAAACAAAAAGCCCGATGGAGATCGGTTTTTTTAAGCTTTTTGAAGGGAGAACGCCGCCAATCTGTTACTTTTGGCTCCGATATCATTATGCTGCAAAACCGAAAATACAATGATGTCGCCGCTTTGCGGCTGATGATATTTCGGCTTTGCCGAAATGATGTCGTTCGCTTCGCTCTCAATGATGTGATGCTTGCCCCGAAGGGGCAAACATCATTCAAAAAAGTCTCTTTTGCCATACAGCAAAAGAGACTTTTTTTGCCGGGTTTTCCCCGCGACAATTACTTATTTTCCAAGCACTGCTGCGCCGATGATGCCGGCGTCGTTGCCGAGTTTTGCGATCTTGATCTCGGTTCTCGGAGTACCTTCTCTGGAGTAGGTCTCTGCGAAGACCTTTTCCATAAGGGGCTTCGTGAGGTACTCGCCCTCGTTGCAGACGCCGCCGCCGATGGCGAGGACGTTCGGCTGGAAGATATTGATGATATTGACGATACCGCAGGCGAGGTAGCTGATGTACTCGTCGACGATCTCTGCCGCGACCTCGTCGCCTTCCTTCATTGCCGTGAAAGCTGTGCGAGCGGAGATCTTCGAGACGTCGCCGCCGATCATGTCGGTGATCGAGGTCTTTCTGCCTGCCTCGAGAGCTTCCTTGTATCTGTCCTTCGTGATGTTAACGAGACCGGTAGCGGAGCTGTAAGCCTCCCAGCAGCCTTTTCTGCCGCAGGAGCACTGTCTGCCGTCCTTCTCGATGACGATGTGGCCGAGCTCTGCGCCCGCGTAGTTGAAGCCGGAGTAGACCTTGCCGTCGATGACGATGCCGCCGCCGAGGCCTGTGCCGAGCGTGATCATGACGGAGAACTGAGCTCCCTTGGAAACGCCTGCGAACGCCTCTGCCTTTGCAGCCGCGTTGGCGTCGTTTTCGATATAAGCGGGGATGCCGCCGAGGAGCTTCGAGAGGTTGTCCGCGAGCGGATAGTTTTCAAACGGAACGTTGTTCGCGTAGACGACGACCCCGCGGTCCGTGTCAGCCGTGCCGGGCGTTGCGACGCCTGCGCTCGCGACCTCGGACATGGGGATGTTCAGCTCCATGAGCAGGTTCTTTGCGACTGCGGCCATGTCAGCGACGATGGCGTCCGCGCCTCTTTCGGGCCTTGTGGGAACGCTCGCCTTTTTGACTATTTTGCAGTCCTCGTCAACGATACCTACGGCGATGTTCGTACCGCCGAGATCCACACCGATGTAATACATATCTTTTTCCTGACCTTTCGGTAAAATTATTTTGAATTCATGCGGGAAAACCGCTTGTTCACACGGGAAACGGAGAATGCGTTCCAACATTTTCGCGCTCTCTCCCTGCATATTATTATACGGGACATCGCGCTCTTTGTCAACGGATTTTTCCGAAAAAAACGTTTTTTGAGCCGATCGCGGCGGGCGAAAAAAGGCTCGTTTGCGCCGTTCGTCAAAGTGTAGAAAAAACGGCGGGATTTTTGTTGAAAATAGACAAAGGCCCGCGAAAGGAAACAGTGTGTGAACGAGATGTAAAATTTTTTCAACGCCGCAAAAAAACGCCCGACGGCACAAAATATCCTCTTTTACCCCGTATTTTGTTGCTTTTCAGGCGGGAAAACAATAAATATTGATTTTTTCGGTGTGATCCTGCCCCTCGGACACCCGGAGCAGACGGTCCGGGGAGCGAAAAAACGGCATGAAAAATCTGCCGCAAAAGGGAACAATCCGAGCGCGGAAAAGAGTCGAAAAAAGACAACAACGCTTGACTTTTCTATATATTTATGGTATGATATCCATAACTGAAAATATAAAGTGTACTACTGTGCGCTTTACCCGGGTATACGAGCCCGAAGCCCGCGGCGATCCCTCACGGGAGGACCGCACCGAAATACGTTAATCTAAGCAATTGCCCGACTCTTCGTGTGGGGAAGGGCAGAATGGAGAATCATATGAGCAACACCAAAGGACGCAGGCTTCTGTCGCTGTTCCTTGCCGCACTGATCATGGCGGGTTCCATGTCGGTGACGGTACAGGCGGACGATCCGACCGACACGGCTGTTCTGGCAACCGCGCCCGGACCGGAGGAGTCGGACGGCACGGGAATGTCCCTTCAGAACATCAAGGACATCCTCGCAACGGTAACCTACGAACAGTATCTGGAGCAGCACAAGGACGATCCTCTCGGAAAGACCGAAGTGCAGGTCGACGTATCCGCCTACGAAACCGATGCGGAGAGTACGACGGCCGAAGTAGAAGTCGTTGACGCCACCATCAACGGCAAGACGGTAAAGTCCCTCAACGTCGGCGAGAAGGGCATCGTGACCTTCAAGGTCAACGTTCCCGCGGCAGGCATGTACTCGATGAGCTACATGTACCGTCCGACCACGGGCAAGACGACTTCCGTCGAGCGTACGCTGTACATCAACGGCAAGGTCCCCTTCAAGGAAGCAAGAGGCCTCATCATGAAGAAAGCATGGGAGCCCGCTTACACCGAGCAGGAAGACGGAGCGATGAGGTTTGACAAGGACCTCAACGGAAACGAGATCCGTCCGAGGCTCAACGCGAAGGAAGAATGGCTGGAATACGTCCTGAACGACGCGAACGGATACTACAACGATCCGCTTCTCGTTTACCTCGAAGCAGGTGAGAACACGGTCACCTTTGAGGCAGTTCGTGAGCCCTTTGCCATTGCAGAACTGAAATTCATCCCTCAGGAAACGACACCCAAGTATGAGGACCTCCTCAAGGAATGGGAGTCGAAGGGTTACAAGAATGCGGAATGCGAGCCGATCCACATCGACGCAGAGCTTCCCGCGTTCGTTTCCGACTACTCCATTTACCCGATCAACGACAAGACCTCCGCGAAGACCGAACCTCAGTCCGCGAAGTACACTCTCCTGAACACGCAGGAGCTCTCCGAGATCGGTCAGTGGATGGAATACGACTTCACGGTCGAGGAGTCGGGTATCTATTCGATAGTTCTCAGATACAGACAGAACACGAATGAGGGTACATATTCTTCACAGAAGATCCTGATCGACGGCAAGGTCCCGCACGACGCTGCCGCCAACGTCAAGTTCGAATACTCCGACAGCTGGGAGACCGACAGGATCTCCGACGGAGAGAACGAGCTTAAGTTCTACCTCGAAAAGGGCGACCACACACTGAGGATCGCAACGACTCTCGGCGACATGGCATACGTTCTCCGCGAGCTCTCTGCGATCCAGTCGTCGGTCAACACCGACTACCTCGAGATCCTGAGACTTACGGGTGCGTCACCCGACGAGTACACGGACTACGGTTTCTTCAGGGTAATGCCCGACACGATGAAGGACCTCCGCGATCAGAGCGACAGACTTTACGAGATCGTCGACTACATGGAAGAGATGAACGGTAAATCCGATCTTCTCACCACGCTTGAGTCGATCGCCGATCTTCTCCACGACACGGGTACCGACGAGGACGAGGTCGCTTCGAACCTCGAGGGACTCAAGAGTGACCTCGGTACGATCGGTACGTACGTGCTCGAGCTTTCGGCACAGCCGCTGTCCATCGACTATATCAGCATCCAGTCTCCGGACGACAAGGTACCGAAGGCGGACGCAAACTTCTTCCAGAACCTCTGGCACGAGATCCTGCAGTTCTTCTACAGCTTCTTCATCGACTACAACGCACTCAACTCCATCGAAGCAGACGTGGGAGACATTGAGCCCGTTGAAGTCTGGACGACAGCCGGCAGAGACAAGACGCAGATCATCAAGAACCTCGTAGACAGTAAGTTCACACCCGTCTCGAACATCCCGATCAACCTGAAGCTGGTCAGCGGAGGCACGCTGCTTCCCGCGATCCTTGCGGGCATCGGACCCGACGTTGCCCTCGAAGGCATGACGAGTACGGGCTCCACGATCACGACGGCTTCCGGTACGATCATCGACTACGCGATCCGCGGTGCCGTTCTTGAAGTACAGGATATGCCCGGATTTGCAGAGGTTGCATCGCGTTTCAACCCGACGTCGTTCAACCCCGTAGACCTTTACGGCAGAATTTACGGTGTTCCGGTATCGCAGTCATGGAACATGATGTTCTACCGCACGGACGTACTCAACAACCTCAACATCGAGATCCCGAAGACGTGGGACGACCTGCTTGCATGCATCCCCGTTCTTCAGTTCAATAACATGGAGGTCGGCCTCAGCGCCAGCCTCAGCGGATTCACCACGTTCATGTATCAGATGGGCGGCGAGTTCTGGGCAGACGACGGCATGAGAATCAACTTCGACGACAACATCGCGCTTGAAGCATTCGAAAAGCTCGTCAACATGTTCACGCAGTACTCGATGCCGCTTTCATACGACGCTTCCAACCGTTTCAGAACCGGTGAGCTCCCGCTCTTCGTCGGCGATTATCTTTCCTATAATAGTATAGTGATCTTCGCCACCGAGCTTGCGGGCCTCTGGGAATTCAGCCCGACACCCGGAACGGTACAGGATGACGGCTCGATCGACACGACGTCCATCGGCGCTTCCGACGCGATCTGCATGCTCCGCGGATGCGAAGACAAACTGTCCGCATGGGAGTTCATGAAGTGGTACACCGATACCGACTATCAGGTCGAGTATTCCAACGAACTCGTAACGCTCCTCGGTGAGGCTGCAAAGAACAACCCCGCAAACCTCGCCGCAATCGAGCAGCTCTCGTGGACAGAGAGCGAATACGAGGCTCTGATGGAACAGTCTGAAAACGTTATCTGTCTCTATCAGTATCCCGGCGCTTACTTCGTACAGCGTTACGTCGACTTCGCGATCAGCAACGCTTACTCACTCGGTACGGACCCCGTTGAAGAGCTCCTCGGATACGTCAGCACGATCAACAAAGAGATCTCCCGTAAGAGAGAAGAGTTCGGACTCGAAACTCTTGAGGTCGGTCAGACGCTTGCCGACAAGCGCGCAGGTCAGGCACAGGAAGAGCTGAAAGCACTTTCCGCGGCTGACAAGGAAACCTACAAGGAGCAGATCAAGGCTCTCGACACGGCACTTAAGCTCGCGGGAGACGCTAAGATCGACGCGCTGAACGTCTGCATCGAAAACTTCAGCAAAGCAGACGAGAAACTGTTCGGCACGGCAGTCGGATACCTGCAGGAAGCCGTCACGGCACTTGAGTCCTACAGGCATTCATGAGGCTAATTCAACAATAAGGAGATAGAAATGTCTAAGAAAACTGAGAATAAAGTTGTCTCACGTAAAGATGTGACGAAGGCTCAGTGGACTCTGCACATGATGAACAAGAACAAGATCGGTTATTTCATGATCGCTCCGTTCATGATACTGTTCCTCATATTCACGGTCATCCCGGTCGTCCTCTCACTCATACTCAGCTTTACGTCGTTCAACATGATCGAATTCCCGAAATTCATTTTCATGCAGAACTACATAACACTCTTCCTCGAGGATGAGCTGTTCATAGGCGCTCTCAAATACACGATGATCTTCGCGATCATCATCGGACCCGTCTCGTACGTGATGTCCTTCATCGTCGCATGGTTCATCAACGAGCTTCCTCCGAAGATCCGCGCCGTCGTAACGCTTATCTTCTACGCACCGTCCATCGCCGGCAACGCGTACGTCATCTGGACGACCTTCTTCTCCGGTGACCGCTACGGCTGGCTGAACGCATGGCTCATGAAGCTCGGATTCATCTCCGAGCCGGTGCTGTGGACGAGAAATACGAAATACATGGTTCCGATATGTATCATCGTCGCACTGTGGATGTCCCTCGGCGTCAGCTTCCTGTCGTTCATCGCAGGTCTCCAGGGCGTCAACCGCAGCCTCTATGAGGCGGGTGCGATCGACGGTATCACGAACCGCTGGCAGGAGGTCTGGTACATCACCCTGCCGAGCATGAAGCCTCAGCTGATGTTCGGTGCGGTCATGTCGATCACCGGCGCGTTCGGATTCGGCGACGTCGTTTCCTCTCTCTGCGGAAACCCGCCGACGGACTACGTAGGATATACGGTCACCCATCATATCAATGAGTACGGTAGTGTCAGATGGGAGGTCGGCTATTCGGCCGCGCTTTCCTTCCTGATGTTCCTCATCATGATCGGTGCGAACTTGCTTGTAAATAAGATGCTGCAGAAGGTGGGACAGTGATATGAAAAAAATGAGAACCAGAAACCATACCGTTGTCCTCAACCGCTCCAAGGGCGGCGACGCCGGTATCACGGTATTCCTTGTAATCCTCGGTCTGTTCATGTTCCTGCCGATGGTATACACCATCTCGCAGTCACTGAAACCTCTTGATGAGCTGTTCATCTTCCCGCCGAGATTCTTCCCGCGTCACGCGACGCTCAAGAGCTTCAAGCAGCTCTTCTACCGCATGATCTGCTCATGGGTGCCGTTCTCGAGATACGTCTTCAACACGGTGTTCATCTCGTTCGCAGGTACGTTCGGTAACCTCGTGTGCTCGTCACTCGCGGCTTACGCACTTGCAAAGATCGACTTCCCCGGCAACAAGTTCTTCTTCCAGGTCATCCAGAAATCCCTTATGTACTCTCCTTCGATCACGGGTACCCTCCAGTTCATCGTGCTTTCAAAGCTCGGCTGGGTCGATACTTACCTCGCGATCATCATCCCGACGTTCTGCTCGTCCCTCGGACTTTACCTCATGAAGCAGTTCATGGACACGAACGTCACGACGGAGATCCTCGAGTCCGCACGACTCGACGGCGCAAAGGAATTCATGATCTTCTGGTCCATCGCAATGCCGATGGTCAAGCCCGCATGGCTGACGCTTATCGTCTACTCCTTCCAGGGACTCTGGCAGATGGGCGGTTCGACGCTTATCTACAGCGAGCAGCTCAAGACCATCAACTACGCGATCGGGCAGATCACCGCAGCCGGCATCACGCGTGCGGGTGTTTCCGCAGCAGGTACCGTCTTCGTCATGATCGTGCCTATCCTCGTATTCGTTATCACGCAGAGCAACATCATCGAAACGATGGGCTCCAGCGGTATGAAAGACTAAGACTCGGGAGGATATGATATAATGAAAAAATTAACGTCAGTGCTCCTGGTGGTCATGGCTCTCATCATGGTGCTGCCTTCCGTTGTCAGTGCTGCTCCGTATAAGACGTACACCTATTCAAAGGAAGGCGAGATCCTGATCTCACCTGATGCGTACGAGCCCGACCTTTACGTCGACTCCGAGTATATCGGCCTCGACGAGGAGATGCCTTTCGACGATCCCGGCGACCTGTTCGTCGGACCGGACGAAAAGGTCTACATCGCGGACACGGCCAACAACCGTATCCTCGTACTCACGAGATACTATAAGCTCGACTTCGAGATCACCTCTTTCGTGAACGACTACGGCGTTCCCGATACGTTCTCGAGCCCGAAGGGCGTCTTCGTAAACGAAAAGAACATCTACGTCTGCGACACGGACAACAACAGACTCGTTCTCTTCGATACGGAAGGCAACTTCATCAAGATCATCGAGCAGCCCGAATCGAGCCTCTTCGAGGAAGGCGCCATCTACAAGCCGATCGCCTGCGCGGTCGACCAGTACGGCAGAATCTTCGTCGTCTCTTCGACGACGTATCAGGGCGTCATCGTTCTGAACGACGAATCCGAGTTCTTCGGCTTCATCGGTGCCCAGACCGACACGCTTTCCGCTCTCCAGAAATTCTGGAGACGCTTCCAGACCAAGGAACAGAGAGCTCAGCAGAAGGAAAACACCTCCAAAGAGCTTAACAACATCACGATCGACAAGGACAACTTCATCTACGTCACCACCTCCGCCCTCGAGGACGCAGATCTTCAGGCTCAGGTGACCTCGAAGGATAAGACCACGTCCCCTGTCAAGAAGCTCAACGCCTCCGGTGCCGACGTCATGAAGAGAAACGGCGACTTCGCTCCCTCCGGTGAAGCAAGATTCGCTCTCCTCCCGACGTCCAAGATCCAGGGCGCGTCCAAGCTCGTTGACGTCGGTATCGGCCCCGTCGGAACGTGGTCGATCATCGACGAAAAGCGTTCAAAGGTCTACACCTACGATGAAAACGGTAACCTCCTCTTCGCGTTCGGCGATACGGGCGAGCAGACCGGTAACATCGGTAAGATCGCGGCTGTCGCATATCAGGGAGACAAGATGATCCTCCTCGACGCGAACAACGACAGCTTCGTGGTATACAGAAGGACCAAGTACGGCGACCTTCTCATAGGCGCTCTCCAGAACGACGCGGACCGTAAATTCGACCTCGCGACGGAAGACTGGACAAAGATCCTGACACGCAACATCAACTACAGCATCGCATACCTCCAGCTCGGTAAGGCGGCAGCCCGTAACGGTGAATACGACACCGCAATGGACTACTACAAGAGGATCAGCAACACCACAGACTACTCCAAGGCCTTCAGTGAAGTCCGTACGAAGTGGGCTAACAAGTGGTTCTGGACCGTCCCGCTCGTCGTTATCGCAGCGTGCCTGCTCATCGGCAAGTTCTTCGGATACGCCGGCAAGGTCAACAAGAGAGCTTCTCTTAAGATCGGACGCAAGAGCCTCAAGGAAGAGATCCTCTTCGCGTTCCACGTCATATTCCATCCGTTTGACGGCTTCTGGGATCTGAAGCACGAGAAACGAGGCAGCGTCAAGTCTGCATTCGTTATCCTGCTCGCAACGATAGTCGCGTTCTTCTACCGCTCTATCGGTACGGGCTACATCCACAACACGAGCACCTCGTCCTACATGAATATTCTCGCGAATATTTCCGCGGTCGTCGTGCCTCTCGCCCTCTGGATCATTTCGAACTGGTGTCTCACGACTCTGTTCGACGGTGAAGGAAGCATGAAGGACATCTTCGTGGCGTCCTGCTACTCGCTCACTCCTCTGCCGATCATCATGATCCCGACCGTCCTTCTCTCCAACGGCCGCCTCGAACCAGAGGCGGAGATACTCGGACTCTTCTACGGTGTGGCGCTTGCGTGGACGGGACTTCTCCTGTTCTTCGCGATGATGGTCACACACGACTACTCACTCGGCAAGAACATTCTCACCTGCCTTGCGACGATAGTCGGTATGGCATTCATAATGTTTATTGCAATTCTCTTCTCGACGCTGATGGGAAAGATCGTAGGATTCATCTCAGATATTGCGATCGAGCTGAACTACAGAGTGTAAGGAGGAGATATATAATGAAGACAAGTAAAATAATATCTGCCGTCCTTGCACTCGTACTCGCAGTCGGATCGCTCGGGATCTTCGCATCCCAGCCCGTCTCGGCAAGAACGATCACGAACGTTGACAAGGTCAACGATGACGGTGACCCGCTTATCAATTACACGAGCGCCTCTCCCGAGGTCGTATACACGACGAAGGAGCAGAAGCTCGAGGACATGATGGAGATCAAGACCGTCGGCGACTACAGGATCTGGTACGAAGCGTTCACGGGTGAGGTCGCGATCGAAGAGATCAGCACCGGCCACATCCTCTTCACGAACCCTTACGACCTCTCCGACGAGTACTGCACGGCCTCCGCTTCAACGAAGGAAGAGCTCCTCTCGCAGATCTCGCTGACATACCTCGACAACGAAAAAGAGTCGACGATGTACAGCTACGTCGAGGCAGCCGAAAGAGGACAGATCACGATGAAGGATATCAAAGACGGTATCCGCGTCGAGTACACCCTCGGTGAGCCCGCCATCCAGAGACTCGTTCCGCGTTGGATCAGCATCGAAAGATTTGAAAAATTCGTCAAGACTCCTCTTCAGGAAGCGATAGTCGCAGAGTGTGAGGAAAAGGGCCTCGACCCGAACGACGAATACGATATCCAGTATACGGATGCATGGTTCGCATGGTCGAAGATCGACTCGTGGTATACGCTCAACGACCCCGACAACCCCATCCTTACCGAGCGTCAGATCAAGGAAATGCAGAACAAGTACAAGATCACCAAGACGATGGGTATCTACGCGTTCGAGGCAAAGACGACCGGTACTGAGCTTAAAAAGCTCGAGGCATACTTCAAGAAGTACTGCCCGCAGTACACCTACGAGGAACTCGAATACGATAACCAGGAAACCGGATTTGAGAACCAGGATAAGATCCCGCCGCGTTTCACGATGGCTCTTGAATACAAGATCACCGATAACGGCGTGGAGGTAACGCTTCCCGCAAACGGTATTTCCTTCGACGAAGAGCTCTATCAGCTCCAGGATCTCACGGTCCTTCCGTATATGGGCTCCGGCAGCAACCAGTTCAAGGGCTACACGTTCCTGCCCGACGGCTCCGGCACGATCCTCAGATATGAGGACCTGATCGGCAAGACCTACGTGGTAGAGAGCGAAATGTACGGCTCCGACTTCGCTTACCACAAGATCGAAGACCACCAGAACGCAGAACCCTTCAGGTTCCCCGTATTCGGTGCGGTCACGAGCTACGAAGAAACAACTGACCCGAAGCTTCCCGAGGAAAAGGCCGGATACGAAAACACCGGTTACCTCGCGATCATCACGGAAGGCGACTCGCTGGCAACTCTTACGGGTGACCACGGCGGCGCAATCCACCCGTACAACACTGTTTACGCAACGTTCACACCCCGTCCGTCCGACACTTATAACCTCGCAGACGGCGGATCCGGACTTGCAGCAGCTGAGTGGACGGTCACTTCCGAAAGAAAGTACACCGGACGCTACACCATCAAGTACGTCATGCTCTCCGGCAAGGATGAGAGCGGCAAGGGCTACGACCCGTCCTACTTCGGCATGGCTGAAGCGTACCGCGACTACCTCATCGACACCGGCGTGCTTGAAAAGAACGAAAACACCGGCGACAAGCTCCCGCTGTTCATCGAGTCCTTCGGTTCCATGAAGGGAACGAAGAGAGTCCTCTCCTTCCCGGTATCCGTGGATATCCCGCTGACGACGTTTGATGACATCAGAACAATGGCTGACGAGCTGAAGGAACTCGGCATCGACAACCTGAACTTCAAGCTCACGGGCTTTGCAAACGACGGTCTCCGTTCTACGATGCCTTATAAGCTGAGCTGGCAGAGCTCGCTCGGCGGCTCCGACGGAATGGAAGAGCTTGCGGCATACGCAAAGGAAAACGGCATCGGACTTTACCCCGAATTCGACTTCGCTTACATCACGAAGAAAGCAAACTTCGACGGCGTGAACTATAAGAAGCACGCAGTCAGAACGATCGACGGACGTTATGCAGGCAAGCAGGAGTACGACTCCGGCTACCAGGAATACAGAGGCGTCGGCAAGATCGCGGTATCCCCGTCCGTTTACAGTTACTTCTGGGATAAATTCGGAAGCAGACTTGCGGATTACGAACTCGGCGGAATTTCGGTCGCATCTCTCGGTACCGATCTGAACTCCGACTTCGACGAAGACTTCCCGAGCCACCGCGAAGACAGCAAGGGCTACACGGAAGAGCTTCTCGGTGCCATCTCCGAGAACAATAAGGTCATGGTCTCCGGCGGTAACGCATACTCGCTGAAGTATGCCGACGTCGTCACAGACGTGGCGCTCTCGTCCTCCGAGTACATCAGAGCAAGTGAAACGGTCCCGTTCGCAGGTATCGTTCTCCACGGCTCCAAGGTCATCACCGGCACGCCGATCAACATGGAAGGCGACATGGACGAAGCAGTCCTCAACTCCATCGAAAACGGCGCGGCACCGTTCTTCACTCTCTCGTATCAGAATACGCAGGAGCTGAAGGCCGACAAGTATTGGAACCGCTACTACTCAATCGCATACGAAAACTGGAAAGACGGCCTCGTTGAATACTACAACATCATGAACGAAGCACTCGGCGATCTCCAGGGTTCGTATATCACGTCACACGAATTCATCGACGCGCTCCGCGTTCCCGATGAAGACGAAAAGGCAGAAGACGACCGCCTCCAGGCTGAACTCGATGCCGAAAACGCAGAGCTTGCCGAAAAGGCAGCTCACAAGCTCGAACTCGCAAAGAAGCGCGCAGCCCGTCTCGGCACCGAAGCTCCCAACGAGAGAGAGTACACGCCCGAGGTCAAGAAGATCGACCTCGCAACGAAGTATAAGACCCAGAGCGGCAGCGTCGTTCGCGTCGGATACGAAGGCGGAGTTGAGTTCATCCTCAACTACAACTCGTACGACATCGAAGTTGAGCTCGACGGTCAGACGTACACAGTCGAAGCCATGGGCTTCGTAAGAATAGGATAAGGAGGATGGAAAAGTGAATAAAGTGCTTAACGTATTCAAAGGCTCCGCCTCCGGCAAGCCGCGTTCCGCCTCCCTCGAAAAGAAGAAGGCAAGATCGGGCTGGATCTTCGTCCTGCCGTTCATCATCGGCTTCATCCTCATCTACCTCCCCGTCATCTTTGACTCGATACGCTTCAGCTTCAACGAGATCAGGATCCTGACGGGCGGCGGTTACGAGCTCGACTTCGTCGGCTTCCAGAACTACCGCGACGCGCTGTTCGTCGACACGGGCTTCACGCAGGCTCTCGTAAGCGGCCTCAAGCAGCTCGTCATCGACATCCCCGCGATCGTGCTGTTCTCGCTGTTCATAGCGATCATCCTTAACCAGAAGATCTTCGGACGCGCAGCGTTCAGAGCGATCTTCTTCATCCCGGTCATCCTGACCACGGGTCTTATCGGACAGATCGACGCGAACAACGCAATGCTCGAATACATGAACAACGGTGCGATCGATACCGGTGTCGAGGCTGAAGCTTCGGCAACGAACCAGATACTCAACGCGATGGACCTCAAGGGACTGTTCGAGACGATGGCTATCGGCCAGGGACTTCTCGAATACGTCGTCCAGGCCGTCAACAGTATCTTCGATATCGTCAACAGATGCGGCGTACAGATGCTGATCTTCCTCTCCGGACTTCAGTCCATCTCGCCTGCGATCTATGAGTCGTGCCAGATCGACGGTGCGAGCGGCTGGGAGACCTTCTGGAAGGTAACGCTTCCGATGGTCAGCCCGATGATCCTCGTCAATGCGGTCTATACCGTCATCGACGCATTCACGTCGTCGAGCAACAAGGTCATGAACTACATCGACACTGTTTACAACCAGCCGAACGGTAACGTTCTTTCATCCGCGATGTCCTGGATGTACTTCTTACTCGTCATCCTTATCATCGCAGCGGTAGCCGGACTGCTTAGTCTGTTCGTGTTCTACCAGAGAAGAGACTGAGAAGGGAGGCACGGTAAATGAATAGCGCAGAAGCTCCGAAAATCAAAAGAGAATCCAAAAACAAAATCCGCGTTGATTTTGAACGTACCCCGCTTCTTCAGAGACTGAGAGCGAAGTTCCTCAATCTCTACACGCTGAAAAAGGTGCTCTGGTACCTCTTCAGACTCCTTCTTCTCATCGGTGTCTCTTACATCATCCTGTTCCCGTTCTTCTCGAAGATCGCCTCCTCGTTCATGAGTGAGAGCGACTTCGTCGACGTAACGGTCAGACTGATCCCGAAGAGCCCGACGCTGACGACGTATAAGGCTATCATCGTCGATAACCAGTACTTCAAGGCATTCGGGAACACGTTCCTCCTGTCCCTTATCTGCGGACTTCTCCAGACCTTCATCTGCTGCTTCGTCGGCTACGGTTTTGCGAAGTTCAAGTTCAAGGGCAGCAACATCCTGTTCCTCATCGTCATCTTCACGATGGTCGTCCCGCACTCGACGCTCAGACTGTCGATGTTCATGAAATTCAAGGACTTCGATATTCTCGGCATCATGTCGCTCTTAAACAAGGTCGGTGCGATATCAAAGCCCGGCTTCCAGCTCTTAAACACCAACTGGCCGCTGTGGATACTCTCCGCTACGGGACTTGCCTATAAGAACGGTCTGTTCATCTTCCTGATGAGACAGTTCTACAAGGGCATCCCCGATGAGCTTGAAGAGAGTGCTTACCTTGACGGCTCGGGCGTGTTCAAGACGTTCTTCACGATCATCATTCCGCTTTCCGTAACGATGATGGTCACCGTCTTCCTCTTCGCCTTCTCATGGCAGTGGACCGATACGTTCTACACGAACGTCTTCTACACGCAGACAGGTCCTCTGCTGCTGACGAAGATAGTCAAGACGCCGGCATCTCTTATGGAAATGAGCTCGGCATCGTCCACGCTCTATTCGGCAGCTATCAAGAATACCTGCGGACTGCTCATCATCTTCCCGCTGATCATTCTGTACCTCTTCGGTCAGAAGTTCATCGTTCAGGGTATCGAGCGTTCCGGTATCACAGGCTGATAAAACGACAAATACCCTTGTGCTCTGCACAAGGGTATTTTGAAAAGGACAAAAAATGACAAAAGAACAGTATCTGAAAAATCTTGAGGTCCCGACGGGGCTCATTGACGTCGTGCTCGACACGGACACATATAATGAGATCGACGACCAGTTCGCGCTCTCCTATATGCTCCGCTCGAAGGAGAAGCTGAACTGCGTCGCGATCTATGCGGCTCCGTTCAAAAACGAAAAGGCAGACGATCCCGAGGAGGGAATGCTCAAAAGCTATGACGAGATAAAGAAGCTCCTCACGCTCTGCGAAGAGGAGAGACTGAACGACGTCGTGTTCAAGGGCTCGACCCGATACCTGCCCGACGAGAAAACACCCGTCGACTCCGACGCCGCGAGAGATCTGTGCGAGAGAGCGATGAAATATTCCCCCGAAAAGCCGCTTTACGTCGTTGCGATCGGCGCGATCACGAATATCGGCTCCGCTCTCCTGATGAAGCCGGAGATAGCCGAAAATATCGTCGTCGTATGGCTCGGCGGCGCGGCGCATCACAAGCCGCACACGATGGAGTTCAATATGATCCAGGATTACGCCGCAGCCCGTGTGGTCATGGGCAGCGCAGCTCCGTTCGTTCAGCTCCCGTGCTGGGGCGTTGTGACGGAATTCACCGTTTCCGGCGCCGACCTCGAAAAGTGGGTCATCGGTCACGGCAAGCTCGGGGATTACCTCGCCAATAACACGATAAAAGAAGCCGAAAGCTACGCCGCCGGCACTCCGTGGACGAGAGTCATCTGGGACGTTTGCGCCGTCGCGTGGCTGCTCAATGACGATAAGAGGTTCATGCATTCGGACGTCCGTCCGGTCAGACTCCCGGGTTACGACCACAAATACGAATCCGAACCGATCGACAAGGAACAGAGGTACGTCGACGAGATCTACCGCGACGCCCTGATGACCGATCTGTTCAGAAAAATCACGGAATAACAGTTCCCTCGGGACCGCTTCTCAGGAGTCGGTCCCGCGATTTTTTTGCGGAATTTTTCAAAAAAACGTAACTTTTCGCGTTTTTTTGCGTCTGTATATACAGAGAGAAAAATTGTGTCGGAAAAGTGCGAAAATCTTTGTTTTTGAGTATTGACACGAGTCTTTCCGAGTGATAAACTATTATAGGATAAATACGGTTTTTTACGAATTTTTTCCGCCCGATACGGGCGGATTTTAAGATAAATTTGCTTTCGGAGACCTGCGATTTGATGAAAAAGATTATCTTCCTTGTAGTATCGGCGGTACTGATCGTCGCGCTCAGCGGCGACACCTTCGGCATCCGCATGGGCATTGTTGACGACGTGCCGGAAAGAAGCTCCGCTCAGTCGACCGATTCCGTCGACGTCGAGCCCGAAACCGAGACGGAGCCCGCGACGGAGCCCGCTCCGGCCACGACGGAAACTCCGACGGAGACGCCGACGAGTGAACCCGTAACGGAGATGCCGACGGAAACGGAATCGGAGACCGAGCCCGCGACGGAGCCGGTGACCGAGACGACCGCGCCGGAAACGACGGCGACGGAGACTGAGTCCACCGCGCCGGAAACGGAGGGAAAACCCAAGAGTCCGTACGGCGAGATCACCTATTGGGGCAAATACTCCGACGAGCAGATAAAGACTCTCAAGGAGATCGAAGATCTCATCGCGTTCTATCACCTGCCGATATCCGTGATGGGTATCACCCTCGACGGCTGGAATACGTTCAGCTACAACGCATATCAGACTTATTTCTCCGCGTGCACGATCAAGGCGCCGTACGTCCTTTCGGTGCTCAAATACATGGAGAAGAACGGCATCAGCCTCGACACGAAGCTGAAATATGAAAAGAAGCACTTCCTCGAAGGCACGGGCAACATCCAGTACTCCTCGTTCGGCACGGAATACACGATCAGATATCTGATAAATCAGGCGCTGTCGATCAGCGACAACGTCGCGTACAACATGCTGAACGATCATTTCGGGAATCAGATACACGACGAATACATGATCGAGCTCGGATGTCCGTCGCTCGTGCTCGTCCCGGCGGGGATATGGGCTGTCAACAGCAACGTCCGCGACTTCGCGGTCTGCTGGCAGGAGATCTGCCGATACTTCGACACGGGAAGCGAATACGCGATGTGCATGAAGGACGCGTGCACGAACACGGGCTACAATTACGCCTGCCTGAACATGACCGAATGGAGCTACTCCCACAAATCGGGTGACAACTACGACGAAACGCCGCGCGACGCGCACAACGACGTATGCGTCATCTGGAAGGAGAGACCGTACATCCTTGCGATCTTCTCGGAAGCTGATTACAGAGACTCGCAGACGTGCGATATAATCACTCAGATCGCCAACAAGGTACACTACTCGCTCTGGCCGTAAAAACTGCCGCAAATGCATTGCATTTGCGGCTTTTTTGTATGTCAGCGCATTCGCTCTGCCTCTTTTCAAAAGTTTTTCGTCCCTCTTTTTTTTAAAAAAAGGAGGGCGGGTGTGGGCAGAGCCCACAAAAGAAATGCCGCAGCAAGTGCTGCTCGCCCTTGACCCCGCCACTTTTTGAAAAAAGTGGACAAAAACTTCAAAAAGGGGCAGAGCGGAGCGAGTGAGGTGAGAGATCGGAAAAAGAAACCGCCGCCTTCCCAAAAAGGCGGGTGAAAAACTTGAAAAAAAGTCCCGTATATGATAAAATGTAATTAACTATAAATACGGAGAATCATTATGCCGTTTTTACCCGTAACACCCGAGGAGGTCCGCGCCGCAGGGCGCGAGGTCCCCGATTTCGTATACGTCTGCGGCGACGCCTACGTCGACCATCCGTCGTTCGGCGCCGCCATCATCACCCGCGTCCTTGAGGACGCAGGCTTTTTGTGCGCCGTTCTCGCTCAGCCCGACTGGAAGACGGTCGACGACTTCAAAAAGTTCGGCCGCCCGCGCCTCGGCTTCCTCGTCTCATCGGGAAATATCGACTCGATGGTCGCGCACTATACGGCGGCGAAGAAAAAGAGAAGCGACGACTATTATTCCCCCGGAGGCAAGGCGGGACACCGTCCCGACCGCGCCCTCATCGTCTACTGCAACCGCATCCGCGAGGCGTACGGCGACGTGCCGATCCTCATCGGAGGCCTCGAAGCCTCCCTCAGACGCTTCGCCCACTACGATTACTGGTCAAATTCCGTCAGACGCAGCATCCTTATCGACAGCCGCGCCGACATTCTGATGTACGGCATGGGCGAAAAGACCGTCACAAGGCTCGCGACGCTTCTCGACCGCGGAGTGCCCGTCAAGAAGATCCGCGACGTGCGCGGCACGGCGTATCTGTGCAAGGCGGGCGAGCTCGAGGTCCACTTCCCGACGGCAGACGCGGGAGACGTCCTTTGCGACGGAGTCCGCGGCTACGATTACGACACGCTGAAAAGCGACAAGGCGGCGTACGCGGAGGCGTTCAGAACGCAGTACAGAAACAACGATTCCGTCCACGGCAGGGCGATCGTCGAGTACTACGACGGACGCGCTCTCGTCGTGAATCCGCCGATGGAGCCGCTTGAGCGCGAGGAGCTCGACCGCGTTTACGCGCTCCCGTACATGAGGGATTACCACCCGATGTACGAGAAGGACGGCGGCGTCCCCGCGATAAAAGAAGTCAAATTTTCGATCACGCACAACCGCGGCTGTTTCGGCGGCTGCAACTTCTGCGCACTCGCTTTCCATCAGGGACGTGCCGTGCGTTCGAGAAGCATAGAATCCTGCGTCGCGGAGGCGGAGAAGATCGCCGCGATGCCCGACTTCAAGGGATATATCCACGACGTCGGCGGCCCGACGGCGAACTTCCGTTATCCCGCCTGCAAAAAGCAGCTGACGGACGGTGTCTGTCCCGACAGACGGTGCCTCGTGCCGAAGCCGTGCCCGAACCTCATCGCGGACGAGAGCGAGTACGCCGAGCTGCTCGAGCGTATCGAAGCCGTGAAGGGCGTGAAAAAAGTCTTCGTGCGCTCCGGCATCCGCTTTGACTACATGCTCTGCGACAAGAGCGACGCGTTCTTCCGCCGTCTCGTCACGCACCACGTCAGCGGACAGCTGAAGGTCGCGCCCGAGCACTGCTCGCCGAACGTGCTCGGCAAAATGGGCAAGCCGACGGTCGAGACCTACGACAGATTCAGAGAAAAATTCTTTAGGCTGTCGGAGGAGGCGGGGCTCGAGCAGTATCTCGTCCCGTACCTCATGTCGAGCCATCCGGGAAGCACGATGGACGACGCTGCATCCCTTGCGCTCTACACGAAAAAGATCGGACTCGCGCCCGAGCAGGTGCAGGATTTCTACCCGACACCGGGAACTGCGTCGACGGTCATGTTCTACACCGGCATCGACCCGTTCACGAAGAAAAAGGTCTACACACCGACCGATTATAACGAAAAAATGCTCCAGCGCGCCCTTCTTCAGTGGCGGCGCCCGGAGAACAGAAAAAAGATAAAGGAAGCCGAAAAATACTGCTCAGACGAGGGCAAAAAGATGCTACGGAGCCTTGCCGGCGGCAGACCGCCCGAAAAGACGAAAACGGACGGCAGGCCAGCGGCAAAAGGCAAAAATACGCGGAAAGGCGGCAGGAAACGTTGAAAATACTGATGGTAACGATGGCGATGGATATCGGCGGAGCCGAGACTCACATCCTTGAGCTGTCGAGAGAACTGAAAAAGAGAGGGCTCGACGTGACGGTCGCCTCCAACGGCGGCGCGTACGAGAAGGAGCTCGCCGCGGCGGGCATCGGACACGTGAAGGTACCGTGCAACAGCAAGAGCCCCGTCTCCATGCTGAAGTCGTACCGCAAGCTGAAAAAACTGATCCTCGAGGAAAAATACGACGTCGTGCACGCTCACGCGAGGATCCCCGCGTTCATCTGCGAAAAGCTGTGGAAAAAATATCACTTCCGCTTCGTGACAACGGCGCATTGGGTGTTCAACCCGGGCTTCCCGTACAACATCCTCACGAAATGGGGAGAAAAATCGCTTGCGGTATCCGACGACATCAAGAAATATCTCGTAGACAACTACGGTATCGATCCCGATAACGTGAGAGTGACGATCAACGGCATCGACCTTGAAAAATTTTCAAAGGATACCGACTGGTCGGAGATCGAAAAAGAGTATTCGCTCGACAGATCGAAGACGCGCATCGTGTACGTCAGCCGCATGGACGTCGACAGAAGCTACGCGGCGCACCGGCTCATCGAGGTCACGCCGGCTCTCGCGGAGGAATTTCCCGATCTCGAGGTGGTAGTGGTCGGCGGCGGCAACGACTTCGACGCAGTTAAGACCGAGGCGGACGCCGTAAACGAAAAGCTCGGACGGCGCGTCGTCGTCATGACGGGCGCGAGGACGGATATCAACCGTTTCGCGGCGTCGGGAGACCTGTTCGTGGGTGTCAGCCGTGCCGCGCTCGAGGCGATGGCGTGCGAGAAGCCGTGCATCATCGCGGGCAACGAGGGCTACATAGGCATCTTCGACGAGGACAAGCTGCAGGTCTCCTTCGACACGAACTTCTGCTGCCGCGGCTGTGAGGAAACGACGAGCGAAAATCTGCTTCGCGACGTCAGGGCGGTGCTCCGTGCTTCTCCCGAGGAGAGAGCAAGGCTCGGTGCCTTCGCACGCGAGACGGTGAAAACTCACTACTCGATGAAGACGATGGCGGACGACGCGATGAAGCTCTACGTCTCCGCAATAAAGAAAAAAGGCACGAACGACGTCGACGAGGCCGAGTTCGCGGACATAGAAGAATATCTTGAATTCAATCCGCTCTGCACGAAGAAGACGCGCTCCGACGTCGTGATCTCGGGCTACTACGGATTCTCCAACATGGGCGACGACAGCATCCTGTCGACGATCATCACGAAGTTAAGCGAGAGGGCGCCCGGCATCCGCATCACCGCGCTGACGAAGAATCCGAAAACGGACACGGTCCGCTTCGGCATCCGCTGCATCAGCAGGACGAACGCATTTGCGATCATCCGTGAGATGAGGCACTCGAGAGTGCTGATCTCCGGCGGCGGCAGTCTCTTTCAGGACAGCACGAGCAGCAAGAGCCTGAAATACTACGCTCTGATAGTCAACACGGCGCGCCGCCTCGGCATGAAGACTTACGTCTACGCGAACGGCGTCGGTACGATATATTCGGACAAGAACAAGCGTCTCACCGCGAAGACCGTGTCGAAGTGCGACCTCGTCACGGTGCGCGACGAGCAGAGCGTCAGGGAACTGACCTCCATCGGCGTCGACGGAAAGATGGTCACGCTGACCGCCGATCCCGCGTTCATGATGGATCTGACGGAGAACATCGAGGGCGAAAAGAAGACGGCTGCCGTCATCGGCGAAGACAAAAAATACTTCGTCGTCTCGCTCCGTCGGTTTGAGGGAGTCCAGAGACTCGCGTACGACGAGACGGCTTTCCTCGGCGAGATCGTACCCGCGTTTGCAAGGATCGCGAAGGAATACGGCATCATGCCGATGTTCGTTCTCATGCAGCCGGATCTCGACTCTGCCGTCTCGGCCGAGGCGAGCAGGCTCCTGCGCGAAAAATACGGCGTGGAATCCGCCGTCGTCGCGCC
Source organism: Clostridia bacterium (assembly GCA_024404435.1). GTDB lineage: Bacteria > Bacillota > Clostridia > Oscillospirales > CAG-272 > RUG11130. Next base: position 22,606 of record JAKSPW010000001.1, read on the forward strand.
GGGTGACGTATCCGAGCTCATGTCGATACTGAAGGGCGGAAGCATCCTCCGCGGTGCGGAGTTCGTCTGCTCGATGAGACTTCACACGCTCATTTACGCGTCGAGCGTGTCCGTGCCGGTCATCGGTCTGTCGATCGACCCGAAGATCGATGCGTTCACGGCGGCACTCAGCCACGCCGCTCTGTTCCGCATACCGGACACGAAGGAAGACGGTCTCTGCGAAGCTTTGAGCCGTACCGTCGAACAGCACGAGTCCGTCAGAGCTGAGATCGAGGCACAGACGCTCGGTTTCCGTCACATGGCGGAGCACGACGTCGGGAACGTGATAAAACTGCTCGGAAGGCAATAATCGGAGGATAACAATGGAAAGAAAATACTCTCACGTAGTCGTATACGGAGTAGACGGAGTCGGCGGCTTCATCGAAAAGGCGGACACTCCGAACTTTGACAGAATATTTGCCGACGGCTCGGTCACGCACAAGGCGCTCGCATCCTTCCCGTCGATAAGCGCGGAGGGCTGGGGCTCGATCCTCATCGGCGCAAGCCCTGCGGTACACGAGCTCACCAACATGAACATCGGCTCGCATCCGATCGGCGGCGGACTGCCGTCGCTGTTCGGGCGCATCAGGAAAGAGCATCCGGACGTGAACCTCTGCGCACTCTGCTGCTGGGGAGTCCTTGTCGGCGGAATAATCGAGACCGACATCGGAGTCCACACCCGCATCCGCAGTGAATACAGCGAAACGGCAGCCTGCGAGGAGATCGAGGAAATGATCATCGACGACGCCGCGCGCATCCTGAAGGAAGAGAAGCCGGAGCTCCTCTTTATCGAGTTCGACAGCATGGACAAGGCGGGACATCTGTACGGCTACGGCTCGAAGAAGTATTACTCCCGCCTCCACGAGGTTGACACGCTTCTCGGAAGACTTTGGAAAGCCATTGAGGACGCCGGCATCGCCGACGACACACTTCTCCTTCTGACCGGCGACCACGGCGGACAGTACCACGGAGAGGACATCCCCTCAGACCACGGCGGATGGACCGAGGACGAGAGGTACGTCACCTTTGCCGCTCGCGGAAAGAACGTCAAAAAAGGATGCCCGGATGACGCGAACATCCGCGACCTTCCGGCAGTCATTCTGTACGCGCTCGGCATCGAGGCACCGGAATTCGATCTCGAGGGCTGGACGTCACAGATCCCCGTCGGACTTTATGACGACCCCGAAATCGACACTTATCTTGATATTTCGGGAGAGCGAGGTGCCGCCCCGGCAATATCGAAGGTGCAGTATACTTCTGAAGAAATCGAATGATGTTTGTCCGGAGCACTTGCTTTGCAAGTGC
>JAKSPW010000010.1 GCA_024404435.1 Clostridia bacterium
CCGACCATTTCCGGGTCGAGCGCGGCCGGCGGCTCGCCGAAGAGCATGCCCTCCGGGTCCATGCACAGTGCGCGCACGATCGCGATCCTCTGCTTCTGACCGCCCGAAAGCTGTGACGGATACGAGTTTGCTCTGTCGGCAAGCCCGACTCGCTCGAGCAGCTCGAGCGCCTTTGCTTCCGCCTCTTCACGGCTCTTTTTGAGGAGCTTCATCGGCGCGAGCGTCATGTTTCTGAGTATCGTCATGTGCGGGAACAGATTGAAGTGCTGGAAGACCATGCCCATCTTGCGGCGGTGCAGGTTGATGTCCGTCTTCGGATCGGTGATGTTCACGCCGTCGAACTCTATAGTGCCGTCCGTCGGCGTCTCGAGAAGGTTGAGCGAGCGGAGGAACGTGGATTTGCCCGAGCCGGACGGCCCGATGATGACGACGACCTCGCCGCTGCGGATGTCCGTCGTGATCCCGTCGAGAGCCTTCAGCTTGTCGCCGTAATAGTACTTTTTGAGGTCCCTGACGCTTATGAGTACTTTATCGTTCATTATTACGCAGCCTCCTTTCAAGCCTTCCCACGAGCCACGTCAGAATAACGACGAACACGAGGTATATGAGCGCGACCGCGATCAGCGGCATGAAAGCCGAGAACGTGCGTCCGCGGATGAGGTCTCCGGCTTTTGCAAGGTCCATGATGCCGACGTAGCCCGCAACGGAGGTCTCCTTCAGAAGAACGATGAACTCGTTGCAGAGCGTCGGAAGCACGGTCTTGAACACCTGCGGGATTATTATGTGCTGCATCGTCTGGACGTAGTTGAGCCCGAGACTTCTTCCCGCCTCGAACTGTCCCTCGTCGATGGACATTATTCCTCCGCGGAATATCTCGGCGACGTAAGCACCCGAGTTAAGGCCGAACGCCAGCATTGCGACGGGAAGTCCGTCCTTCATCTTTGCAAAGATTATGAAATAGCAGATAAGGAGCTGGACCACGACCGGGGTACCGCGGATGACCGTGACGTACAGCTTGCATATCTTATCGGCGACGGAAAGAAGATAATATCCGACTCCGCCCTTCAGCTTGAGCGACGCCTTGTTCTTGTCGAAGGTCGAGCGGACCGCCGCGATGATAACGCCTATCGCGATACCTATCACGAGAGCGACCGCCGTGATCTTCAGCGTTGCGAGAAGACCGTCGAGCAGCCATTTCCATCTTTGGCCGTCTATGAAATTGAGAACGAATTCCTTTTTGAGCTTATTCAAGTTTTTTCTCCTTTACAGCAGTAAAGGGGCAGGCTTTCGCCTGCCCTTATTTACCAAGAGCCGAGAATTATTCTGCGGGGATGTACTTAGCGACGATCTCGTCGAGCTTGCCGCTTTCGGTAAGCTTTGCGAGTGCATCGTTGATGTTCTTGAGGAGTTCCTCGTTGTCCTTGCCGACTGCGATGGCGTAGTCTTCATCTGCATATGCGCCGTCGAGTATCTTGAGGCCTTCGTTGGCTGCAACGAACGACTTTGCCGGCTCGTTGTCGATGATAACGCAGGTGACCTTGCCTGCGAGGAGTGCCTGAACTGCGTCGGCACCGGTCTTGTAACGGATGACGTTGTCTTCACCGAAGCCCCATTTTGCGGGATCGTCGGAGGAGTAGATGTCGCCCGTCGTGTCCTGCTGAACACCGATCTTGACGCCGTCTGCGACTGCTGCGGGGTTGCCGTCTGCATCGAATTCCGTGTAGAATTCCTCAAACGATTCGATCTCGGAATCTGCGGGAACGATGACGACCTGCTTTGCCTTAGCGTATGTATTCGAGAAGTTTACGCTCTCTTTTCTTTCGTCCGTGACGGTCATGCCTGCCATGCCGATGTCGTACTTGCCGGTCTGAACGCCGCCGATGATGGAGCCGAACTCGGTGTCGTCGATCTCGGGCTCAACGCCGGCCTCGCCTTCGGTCGCTTCAGCGGTCTCGGCGTCGATGCCGACGATCTTGTCGCCGTCCTTGAATTCATAGGGCGGGAAAGCCGCGTTGGTAGCCATTACGAGCTTGCCCTCTTCTTTGCCGCAGGATGTGACAAGGAGCGCTGCCGTCATGAGCATTGCAAGCGCAAGAATAATTCCGATTACTTTTTTCATTTTCATATGCCTTTCTGTTTGTTTCGTTTTTTGAATGCTCATACATTATACTTGAATATTTATTCCGTGTCAAGTACTTTTTCAAAAATTAATGCTCAAAACGCAAAAATAGTATATTTCGGCACTTTTTTCACTTTTCCGACTCTTGTTTTATGTGCAGAATGAATGGATATTTATTATTTATGCCGCAAAAATCCGCCGATAATGTATATTTATCGACGAATTTTTATTTTTATTCATCTTCTGAACATTTTTCTGAGCCTTACCTCATAGAGGATGCGGAACCGTGACAGCAGCACGTCGTAGAGGAAGAAGCAGAGCGTACCGAGCACGAAAAACACGATCGCGATATATCCCTCGACCTCGCTCGGCATGAAGATCTTCATCATCGCGACGTAGACCGCGATCGAGATCTCCGCGGCGGCGAGCTTTACTGCGATCCGCGGGACGCGGCGGAGCCTGTCGGCTATCGGCTTCACGAGAGGATATACTCCTCCGATCATGAGGTACAGCGCGGCAACGGTTTTGTCGGGCAGGAGCACGGCGCAGAGAATGAAGCAGACCGCGACTGCGCACGCTGTGTGCGCGGTGTCGGTTTCGAGCATCATGACGACCGTCGCGAGTCCCGCGACCACGCATGCGGACATGTCGAGCACCGCCGTCGCGGTGCCGAGCGCGAGCACGACGAAGGACAGAGCGGCACAGATCGCGCAAAGGGCGAGATTTGAAGTTTCGGAGCGTCTTCGCTTCATATCAGCAGCATCCTCTGCCGCAGCAGTCGCAGCACGCGTCCATGATCATGAGAGAAGCGCAGATGCCACAGCAGTCGGTGTCGTTCGAGCTTCCCGCCTGTCTGAACGAGCCGCCGAAGGAGCCCGCCTGAGTGCGGAGCTTGTCTCTCGCCGCACGGTATTCCGTGTTGTTCGGATCGAGGTAGCAGGCCGTCTCAATATACTTCTGCGCGTCGTAGACGTAGCCTCTCTGAACGAGCAGGCAGCCCTTCAGATAGTTCCACTCGGCGCCTCTGTCGCCCGACGGAGTCGAGTCGATCATCATTTCGGCATCGGAATACTTGCCCTCCGCGATGAGGCGTCTGACCTCCGGGAAGGACGTGATCCCCGAATAAGTGTACGATGAATAGTTGCCCGACGAGCCGCCTGCGGCACGCTCCTTCTGGATCGCGTCGTACGCCTCGTTGATCTCCTTCATCTTTTCCTCGACGAGGTCGGCGAGAGGATTTCCCGCGTAGTTGTCGGGGTGATATTTTCTCGCGAGCTCCCTGTACGCCTTCTTGATCTCGTCGTCTGTTGCGTTTCTCGATACTCCGAGGACCTGATACGGGTCTTTAGTCATTTATTCTTTCCTTCCGTGTCCGCCGCAGGGTGCACCCTGCGCTTACAAATTTTTTTCATCGTCTCGGGCATGCCGAGATAAAGTACGTTCCTGACTATCGCCGAAAGTCCCGCGTCGCCGCCGTCGCAGATCAGCTCCGCGCACGAAGCCGTCTTCGAAAGCTCCAGCAAAGTCGCTCTCATAAGCTCACCCGCGACCTCGGGACTGAGAAATACCTCTTTTCCGTCTCTCAGGACGGCGTCTTCCCCGTAGAAGGCGTAGATCGGGTTGAAGCGTCCCTTTTTCACGTCTTCGGGAAAGTCGTCCATCGCGTCCGCGACGTATACGAATCTGCCGGCTCCGCGTCCGATCTCATATAGGACACGGGCTTCCTTTTCTTCGAGTCCGGCGGAAAATATCTCCGCCATCATGAGACCGAACGAATCGGCGCATTTGTCAATCGAGTTTTCTCCCGCCGCCTCGTATTCGCGGAGCGTTCCGAGCCCGTCCTCAACGGATGCGGTGACAGTGTCGTCTGCGCCGAGAGCGCGGCGTGCCTTCTTCACCATGTGACGGCACGCGGGCTTCAGCGAGAGAGAGGCGAGCTTTTTAAGTCCCTTTTCGTCGATCACGTCGTCGTCGACCTTGCCGCCGACGAGGATCGCGGAGACCGCCGCCGCATAATGCAGAGAATCGCTGTGTGCGAGCATCTGCCTCTTTTTCACGGGATGCGCGGCGCACCTGCGGCGTAATACGTCGGGTTTTTCTCCCGACGCGAGCATCCGTGCCGCCGCGAGAAACACGAGGTCGTAGCTGAGCGACATTCTCGAGAGCTGCCCCGTGGTCCTGCCCATCTCAAGGCAGAGTCCGCAGTAGACCGCGCGGTAGAGCTCGTCTTCCCTCACCCTGAGGTCGGGAACGTACGGTTTTACGTATCCGAACATAGTCTCAATATCTCGCAAGCGAGGCGATGCCTTCGCGGAGTGCCTCGCAGAGCGCGTCAACGTCGTCAGTCGTGTTGGTGTACGAAATGCTGATCCTGAGCGACGAGTCGATCTCGTCCTTTTCACAGCCGAAGGCGGTGAGTGCCGCCGACAGCCTGCCGCTTGACGCCGAGCATGCCGAGCCCGCGGAAACGTATATCTCACGCGCCGAGAGGAAGCTGAGCATCGTTTCGCTCTTGATTCGCGGGAGCGTGACGTTCACCACGTCGTCGAGAGCGGCTGCGGGCTTTTTTATCTTTATTTCGGGAATTTCCGCAAGCTTTTCGCCGAGATAAGCGCGGAGCGACGCCACGGCGGCACGTCTTTCGGCGTAGTTTGCCGCTTCGTCCTCCGCCGCCGCTGCGAACGCCGCGATGCAGACGAGGTTTTCAGTTCCCGAGCGAAGCCCGCCCTCCTGACCGCCGCCCGGCAGGACGGGTGCGATCTCGCGCCGCTTCACGAGCTCTGCGGAGATATAGAGAGCCGCCGCTCCGCGGGGAGCGTGGATCTTGTGTGCGCTGACGGTCAGCGTGTCGGCTCCGAGGTACGCGGGCGAGCACTTCGTCTTCATGAAGCCCTGCACCGCGTCGCAGTGTACGACGGCGTTTTTGTTCGCCGCGTGGACGATAGCCGCCGCGCGCTTCACGTCGTAGAGAGCGCCCGTCTCGTTGTTCACGAGCATGAAGGCCGCATAGACGACGTTCTTTTCCAGACAGGTCTTTTCGATCACGCCGAAGTCGAGCTCTCCGCCGACGGTGGGCACCGTCACGACGTCGTAGCCCGTCTCGCGCAGGCGTTCCATTGCTCTCGCGACCGACGGATGCTCACCGTCACCGACGAGCACGGTCGGGTAAGAGCCGTTTTTCTGTCTGTTCTTCGCCGCGTGGAAGCCGAGTATCGAGAGGCAGTTCGCCTCCGTGCCGGATGCAGTGAAAACGAGGGCCGCGCCGTTCAGACGGCGGATGCCGAGTGCGGCGGCGACTTTCTCTCTCGATGCTTCGAGAAGTTTTCGTGAAGCGACACCGAGCGAGTAGACGGACGACGGGTTGCCGTACGCCTCAAGCGCCTCGAGTGCCGCCTTCTTTGCGGCGGGAGACGGCTCGGTCGTCGCGGAATTGTCAAGATAACGTATCATGATTATTTGATGCGGAAGTTCGCGATTATCGCATCGACGTCTTCAGAATGTGCATCATACGTGTCAGCCGGGAACGCGTCGTAAGAGATGACGTAAACGACTCCGTTCTTTACTGCGGCCGCCTGAAGATATTTGTGCTCCGCGCCGCCGAACTTCGCCGTGTAGACGTACTTTATCGCCGGCTGTCCGTCAATGACGTCCTCGGTCCTTGACACCTCTGTGAAATCGGTAAAGCCCTCTTTGAGGCTCTCGAGGTTGACATCCCACCACGTCTCGACCGTGTCGTCCGTGTGCTTGAGTTCCCACGACATGACGGAAACGCTCGTTCTGTCGTCGTTTGAAACGTGAGCACTCGTCGCCGCCGTCTGCAGGTCGATCAGCCAGTCCTCGGGCACGTAGAAGAGGTAATCCGCCGCTTCTCCGGAGGCGAGCTTCATTCCGTCCGGCACTCCGTCGTCATTTCCGCACGACACGAGCGCAAGGCAGGCGAGTATGGCGAGTATAAGGCATAGTTTTTTCATTTTTATCTCCTTCTCTCCGGCTTCTTTGAAAAGAAGCCCCGGCAAGAAACTTAAGAAATATCGGTGTTTTTCAATGCTCCGTGGATGCGGCGCACACCGTCATCTGACAAACACGAAGATCGCAAGAACGGCGATGCCGAGGATGATGCGGTACCAGCCGAAGGGCTTGAAGTCGTGCTTTTTCACGTATCCCGTGAGGAATTTCACGGCTATCATCGAGACGACGTACGCCGTGACCATCGCTGTGAAAAGGATGACAAAGTCCATGCCCGACATCGGGTAGTCGTTGGTCACGATCTTGATGAAGCTCGTGCCGAACATGACCGGGATCGCGAGGAAGAACGAAAACTCCGCCGCGATCTCACGCGAGCAGCCGAGAATGATCGCGCCGAGTATCGTCGCGCCCGAGCGTGACGTGCCGGGAACGATCGAGAGCACCTGGAACGCTCCGATGAGGAGCGCGGTCTTATAGCTCATCGTGTCGATCGAGGTCGTTGTCGGCGATTTCTTGCCGATGCTCTCGACGACTATGAACGCGATACCGTAAATTATCAGCGTCGCGCCGATGACGTACGCGTTCTCGAAGTGATCCATGAGGTCGTTCAGCGAAAGCCCGATCACTGCCGCAGGCAGGCAGGCGGCGACGACCTTGAACCACATCTGCCACGTCGCCTTTTTCTCCGTCGGTGTCTTCGACGGCGCGAACGGATTGAGTTTCTTAAAATAGAGCGTGACTATCGCGAGGATCGCGCCGAGCTGGATGACGTAGAGGAACAGGTCCGTCCCGAAGAATCCCGCGTCTCCGCCGAGAAACTCGTTCACGAGGATCATGTGTCCCGTGCTGCTTATCGGCAGCCACTCGGTTATTCCCTCGACGATGCCGAGGAATATGCTTTTTATGATATCTATCATTATGTATTCACCGCTTTGTCAGTTCTTCTCGCAGAACAGCTCGATCTCTTCTCCGCCGACGCCGCGGCAGAACGCGATCCTTGCCGGAAGCGGCGGGCAGGACGGGATCGAAATGTCTGTCGGCTCCATGATGATCTCAAATCCCGCATCCCTGACGCGGGAAACGGTGCCGTCCACGTCGCCGCAGCAGAGAGCAAAGTGCGTCACGACGCCTCCCGGGAGTGCCGTTCCGGCGTCGGCGAACATTTCGATAAGATCGCCCTCTCCCGCGTCGAGCATGACGCCCGTTTTGTCTCCCTCGCCCCAGCGGCGCACCTCGGTCATGCCGAGAATATCGCGGTAAAACCTTACAGCTTCCGTAAGCTGTGAGACGCCCTTATAACGCAGGGCAACGTGATGGAATCCGACTGTCATATTTATTTCCCTCTTTCGGTTATTTGTTTTTGATTTCTTTCGCACGGGTCAGGAATGCCGCGATGCAGAGCAGTACAAGCACACCGACCGACGCGCAGAACGGAACGACGGGGAAGCTTCTCCCCGCATCGGCCTCTTTCTCGAGGGGCTCAGACGGCTCCGGCGAGACAGCGCCCGCGTTCGGTGACGGGACTGCGTCCGCATTCGACGGACCGGCTTCGCAGTTCCACACGAAACCTTCTTCGTTTATGTCGCAGATGGGATCCCCGTCGGCGGCGCCCGTATTATAGCATCCCGCGATCGTGCCGTAGTTCTTTGCGCACACGCCTCCCGTGTTCTCTGCCCCCGAGACCTTTCCGGCGTTGGTGCATCCCGAGACGGTCCCGTTGTTTTCCGCACAGACACCGCCGGTGCGTCTTTTTCCTGACACCGCGGACCGGTTGTCGCATCCCGACAGCGTTCCGTAATTTTCTCCGCAGATGCCGCCGGTGATCATGCCTCCCTTGACGGTCCCGAAGCTCACGCAGGCATTGATATTTGCGCTGTTGTCTCCGCAGATGCCGCCGGATGAAGTATCTCCCTCGACCGTTCCGTAGTTGATGCAGCCCGCAACGCTCGCGTTTGAGGCCGAGCCGCAGATCCCGCCCGTCTGACCCATGGAGCAGACGTGTCCGTTGTTCACGCAGCTCGCGGCGAGTCCTTCTACGAGTGAGCCGACGACGCCGCCGACATCGGCGGAGCCCGTCACCTCTGCGTCGTTCACGCAATTCACGATCTTACCGGAAAGCGAGCCGCAGACGGCACCGACCGAGTAGCCCTCGGCTTGAACTTTGACGTAGCCCGCGGTCGTGAGGTCTCTCACCTCGCCGCCCTCGATGCAGCCGAACAGACCGATGTCCGACCATTCGGACTCTTCGATCTTCAACACCACCGTGTGTCCGCCGCCGTCGAAGTGACCGCTGAACGGGTGAGCGTACTTGCCGATCGGAGTCGTTACACCGGAAGTCGGCGTCCCGTCGCCCGAGACGCTTCCGACGTCGGCGCAGAGCACGAACCATGCATCTGCATAATCGCCCTCTCCCGAGTTCACCTTTTCGGCGATGGTCTCAAAGTCCTCAAGTGAATATACTTTATACGGATCGGCTTCCGTTCCCGAGCCGCCGAGTCCGGCGTCCGCCGATACCGAAGCGACAGACGCAAACAGAATAAGCAGAGCCGTCAGCATGACCGACAGTGTGCGTTTGATTTTCATATGTAACTCCTTGTTTTTTATTCCCCGCCTCTGAGGATATCACCTTCATAAACGGGAAAAGGCACTTTCAGCTTAAATATCATTCCCGGGTGCGGTGCCGACTCAATGGACTCGCCCGCTTCGTCGCGGAGCGTGTCGGAGACGAAGCGTCTGCCGACCTTGCCGGGGGATATGAGCTCCACGGGATCGCCTCCCGTCAGCTTGTTTCTCTCGATGAATTCCGCGTCGTAAAGCCCGTCCTCACCTGCCTCGGTGACCGTTTTCGTCGCCGTGGCGATGTAGGCTTTTTCTCTTATGTAGCCGTGTCTCGTTACGGTATTCGCCGTCTCGTGCGGCGGCGTGAAGTAGAATCCCGTGCCGTACTCGCGGTGGCTCACGCTGTCGAGCTCACGGACGAGCGCGGGATCGGTCGCGTAGGTTTCGGGCGACTCTCTGTATCCGTCGATCGCCATGCGGTAAGCGTTGGTCACGACCGCGGTGTAGTACGCGCTCTTGACTCTGCCCTCGATCTTGTAGCTTGCGATGCCGGACTTTTCAAGCTCGGGGATATATTCTATCATCGACGTGTCGCGCGAGGACATGAAGAACGTTTCTCCGCCCTCCTCCTCGGCGCAGACCGCGGTCGCTTCGTCGGGTCTGTTCGACTCGGCAAGCTCGACGCCCTTCACGCCGTCGGCGGGAGAATACACCCACCTGCACGACTGCGCGCACGCGCCGTGATTGGCGTCCCTGCCCGTAAAGTAGTTCGAGAGCAGGCAGCGTCCGCTGTACGAAATGCACATCGCGCCGTGCACGAACGCCTCAAGCTCGAGGTCTTCGGGAATATTCTTTTTTATGTCGAGAATTTCTCTGAAGGTGAGTTCTCTCGCGAGCACTACTCTCTTCGCGCCGAGCTTGTACCACGCATTGCACGCCGCCGCGGAGACCGCGGAAGCCTGCGTCGAAACGTGGATACTGAGTTCAGGTGCCGTCTCGCGCACGAGCATGAACACGCCGATGTCGCCGACGATCACCGCGTCGACTCCGATGGAGTCGAGATATTTGACGTACTCCGTGAGAGCCGGATATTCCGCGGTGCGCGGCATGACGTTCAGCGTGATATACACCTTCACTCCGCGCCCGTGGCAGTAGTCCACGGCCCACGCGAGCTCTTCGAGAGTAAAGTTTCCGGAGGCGGCTCTCATTCCGTACGCCTTGCCGGAAAGATACACCGCATCCGCGCCGTAAAGCACGGCGGAAACGAGCTTTTCGGGGTTTCCCGCGGGAGACAGCAGCTCGGGCCGTCCCTCATTTCTGAATTTTTTCATATTATACGTTCATGATGACGGGGAGCACCATCGGGCGCTTCTTCGTCTTGCCGTACAGGTACTTCGACAGCGAATCCTTGACCTGCGTCTTCAACTGCGTCCACTCGGTGACGCCCGAGTCGAGCATATCTTCAAGCTGTTTCTTCGAGATCTCGCGCACCTCGGTCATCAGCTCCTCGCTCTCGCGGACGTAAACGAAGCCGCGGGAAATGATGTCGGGGCCGGAGATGATGATGCGCTGATCGAGATCCACGGTCGCCACGACGACGATAAGTCCGTCCTGAGCGAGGTGGAGTCTGTCGCGGAGCACGATGTTGCCGACGTCTCCGACTCCGTAGCCGTCGACGAGCGTCTTGCCCGCCTGAACGGGCGCGCCGCGCTTACACGTCTCGGAATCGAGCTCGAGCACCTGACCGATGTCGCACACGAAAATATTCGCGGGATCCATGCCCATGAACTCGGCAAGCTCCTTGTGCTGCATCAGATGGCGGTACTCGCCGTGGATCGGCATAAAGAACTTCGGCTTCGTGAGCGCGTGCATGAGCTTCAGTTCTTCCTGGCACGCGTGTCCCGAAACGTGGACCTCCGCATCGTCGTGATACACGCTCACGCCGCGGCGGTAAAGCTCGTTGATGATGCGTCCGACGAGCTTCTCGTTGCCCGGGATCGCGTGGGACGAAAGCACCACGAGGTCGCCGGCGCCGAGAGACACCTGATTGTGGTCGGAAAACGCCATTCTGTAAAGCGACGACATCGGCTCACCCTGCGAGCCCGTCGTGACGATGGTTATCATTTCGGACGGGTATCTGCCGATATCGGAAATGTCGATTATCGCGCCCTCCGGCACGTCCATGTATCCGAGCCTCGTCGCAGCGCCGATGACGTTGATCATGCTTCTGCCGGTGACCGCGACCTTGCGGCCGAACTTGACGCTCGCGTTGATGATCTGCTGGACTCTGTGGACGTTCGACGAGAACGTCGCGATGATTATCCTCTTGTGAGGATTCTGCATGAAGATGTTGTCGAGCGAATAGCCGACCTTTCTCTCCGACGGAGTAAATCCGGGGCGATCGACGTTGGTCGATTCGCACATGAGGAGCAGGACTCCGTTCCTGCCGTACTCACCGATGCGCGTGAGGTCCATCATCTCGCCGCCGATCGGAGACACGTCGAGCTTGAAGTCGCCCGTGTGCAGCACGACGCCGACGGGAGGCGTGACTGCGATGCAGCCGGCGTCGGCGATCGAGTGGTTCACTCTGATGAATTCCGCCTTGAGGGCGCCGAGTGTGAGGATCGTTCCCGCCTCGACGGTCACGAGCGTTCTCTTGCCGAGAAGCTTGTGCTCGGCGAGCTTGTTTTCAAGGATGCCGAGCGTGAGGCGCGTGCCGTAGACGGGCACGTCGATCTGCTTCAGCAGGTACGGGATCGCGCCGATATGGTCCTCGTGTCCGTGCGTGATGAGGATGCCCTTTATCTTGTCGACGTTCTTTTCGAGGTAAGTGAAATCGGGGATGACGAGGTCGATGCCGGGCATATCCTCGTCGGGGAACGCGAGGCCGCAGTCGATGACGATCATGGAGTCTCCGTACTCGATGACGGAGAGGTTCTTGCCGATCTCGTTGAGACCGCCGAGCATCATCACGCGGAGCTTATATTTCGGCTTCGGCTGAGGCGGCGGAGTCACTTTTTTCTTCTTTGCGGCATTCTGCGTCTTCGCGGACTTCTTTTCTTCCTTTTTCGTCTGCTTCGGCTGCTTCTGCTGCTTCTGCTGCTTCGGCTGCTTCGGCTGTTTGCCCTGCTTTACGTTCTTTGCGTTTTTCTGAGGCTGTTTTTTTACTTCTTTTTTCTCTTCCTTCGGGACAGCCTCACCCGAAACGTTTTTCTTTTTTGCCAATTACAATCCTTTCCTTTCATAGTCCGCAAAAGCGGAACGGCATGATCCTTTTTGCGAAAAAACGAACGCAAAAAGGTTCTGAAGGCTTCTTCAGATTTTCTCAGATATGTATACGGGAAAAATCCCTGCGGAAAAGGCACTGTCACGCTGAGTGGGGGCGAGGCTCCGAAGGCGGCGGAGCGTGTCTTGTCCATTTTTGTTCCACCGTGCGTGGTGTCGGCGTCCGAAGCGGCGGTGCGCCGGCGCGGTTGAACATATACGTATTTATTATACTATATTTTGTATAAAAGGTCAATAGAATGCCGCGAAATGGTTTTTTCACGCGGCTGTGCAACAGCCGTGGTAAAATTACGGGATCAAGGCAATGATAAGTGTCGTTCCGCCCGCGAGCGCGATTCCCGACGCCATTCCGGCAAGGAACGGATACAGCCGTCCTTTCCCTCTCTTTCCCTCGCCGCCGTTCGTCATTCCGTTCACGATCCGCCTTGCCTCTGCCTCCATGTCGCCTCCGCAGCTCCCGACGCCGCCCTTCCCCCGCCTGAGTATCAGATACGCCTCGTCAAAAAGCTCGCTTTCCGTGTTCTTGACGTAATATATCCTCTTTTCACATCCGCGTACCATAACGTTCTCCTTTCCGGCTTTTTCAACGGATTCTTTCCCCGGGCGGCGGCGCGTATGCACTTTTCCCGGCAAAATCCTGCCGCCCGAAATATCACTTTTCGCCATAATTTAACAATTTACTCTTGACACGGTTGGTATATTATGGTAAAATGTGTCCGAGGCGGGAGAAATACCGCGAAACCTGTAAACAACAATTCAGAAAGGGCAAACAAATGAAATCACTCGGAATCGTAAGACAGATCGACGTACTCGGAAGGATCGTCCTCCCGATAGAAATGAGAAAGAGACTCGACCTCTCGGCAGGTGACGGAGTCGAAATGATCGTCGAGCACGACAAGATCGTCCTCAAGAAATTCGCGCCGGCTTGCATCTTCTGCGGCGGCAGCGAGGACATCGTCGAATTCGGCGAGAAAAAAATCTGCAAAAAATGCCTTGAGGAGCTGAAAGCCCTCGAAAACTGATCATAATATAATCCGGACAAGAGTCATTTTTATACGAAAGGCAGTAAAATGGAAATAAAAAAGAGAAGTGAAATGGATCCCCGCTATACGTGGGACCTCAGCCACATCTTCGCGACGAAGGAGGGCTGGGAAGCAGCTCTCTCGGAAGCCGAAAAGGCAGTCGCCGCCATCCCCGCCCTGAAGGGCACACTCACGGAGAGCGTTGACGCTCTGAAAGCCGGGCTCGACGCGATCTACGCGGCAGTCGAAAAGGTCGAGCTCGTGTATCTCTACGCGAGCCTGCACAAGGAATCCGACAACGGAGACCCCGAATATCAGAACATGGAAGGCAGAGCCGTCAATCTTTACGTCTCCCTCTCCTCCGCGGTCTCGTTCATGAACCCCGAGATCCTCTCGGCGGGAGAGGAAAAGGTGAAGGCGATGCTCGGTGATGAAAAGCTCGCTCTCTACCGTCACGAGCTCGGTGACATCATCCGCTCCGCGCCGCACACTCTCGACGAAAAGGGAGAGATGATGCTCGCCCGTCTCGGCGACGTATCGAGCGCACCGTCCGACGCGTTCGGCATGCTCGAAAGCGTCGACATGACCTTCCCCGACACGCTCGGTGAGGACGGAAACGACTCCGCGCTCTCGCACGGCAACTTCATGGTCTACATGTCCTCGTCCGACAGGGAGGTCCGCCGCTCGGCTTACGAAAAATATTTCGGAGAATTCAAAAAATATATCAACACGTTTGCCGCAACCTATGCGGGAAGCGTCAAGTTCGACACTTATTTTGCGGACGTGCGCAGCTTTGACAGCGCGCTTGCCGCCGCTCTCTTCTCGTCGAACGTCCCGACGGACGTTTACGACAGCCTGCTCGAGGCGATCCACGACGGACTTTCCGACATGAGAAGATACACCGACCTGCGTGCCCGCGCACTCGGCGCAGACGAGCTCACGATGTACGACCTCTACTGCCCGATGGTAAAGGGCGTCGACGCGAAATACACCTTCGAAGAGGCCTGCGCCCTCGTGAAAAAGGCACTCGCGCCTCTCGGCGAGAGATACGGCGAGCTCCTCGACCGCGCCTTCACGGAGCGCTGGATCGACGTTTACGAAAACAAGGGTAAAACGACGGGCGCGTTCTCCTGCGGAGTATACGGAGTCCATCCGTACGTCCTGCTCAACTTCACGGGCACTCTCGAGGACGTATTCACTCTCGCTCACGAGCTCGGCCACGCGATGCACTCGTTCTTCTCGAGCGAGGCACAGGAATTCCCGACTCACGACTACAAGATAATGGTCGCCGAGGTCGCCTCCACGGTCAACGAGGTGCTCCTCACGAAGTACCTGCTCGCCACCGAGACGGATCCCGCGCGCCGCGCCTACGTTCTGAATCACTTCCTCGAGGGCTTCCGCACGACGGTCTTCCGTCAGACGCTATTCGCGGAGTTCGAGAAGAAGGCTCACGAGATGTACAAGGCGGGCACGCCGCTGAGTGCCGACGTGCTGAACAAGCTCTACCTCGAGATAAACAAGACTTACTATTCCGGCGTGAACGTGGAAGATCTCCACGCGATCGAGTGGGCAAGGATCCCGCACTTCTACCGTGCGTTCTACGTCTACCAGTACGCGACGGGCTTCTGCTCCGCCGTGGCGATCGCGCAGGGCATCGTCGACACCGGAGACGCGAAGGACTACCTCAGATTCCTCACGACGGGCGGCAGCGATTACCCGATCGAGGAGCTGAAGATCGCCGGAGTCGATCTCTCCTCTCCCGAGCCGGTGCGCCGCGCGCTGAAGGTCTTCGCGGAGACGATAGACGAAATGGAAAAAACAATATAAAAAGAGCCGCAAGGCTCTTTTTTGTTTGGCTTGCCATTTTCCGAAAAAAGAAGTATAATATAGTCAAAGAATTATCCGGGGAGACTGTCATGAACAGAAAACTGTACGATTTCATAATAAACAAAGAACATCACAAATTCCGCCGCGAAGTCGCACCCGTGGCCGAGAGCTACGCCGCAGAGGGCCTTTCTCCCGTCGAGCGCATGACGCGCCGCTTTGAATACCTGTGCTCGCTCGAGACACCCGTTATCCTCGAGGGTGAGCAGATCGTCTTCATCCGCACGACGGCGAACATCCCCGACTGCTTCACGGAGGCGGAGTGGGCGGATATAAAATCGAAACACTATATCCACGAGCTCGGCTACCTCTCGAACCTCTCGCCGAACTACTACCGCGTCATCGCGACGGGGCTTCTCGCCGCAAGAGAGACTGCGGACGAGTACGGCAAGCGCTCGATAGATGCTCTCATCTCCCTTTCCGACAGATATCTTGAGGAGGCGCGCCGCCTCGGCAGAGACGACCTCGTCGAAGTTCTGTCGCGCGTGCCGAGATACCCCGCGAGAAACTTCCGCGAGGCACTTCAGTTCTTCCGCATCCTGCACTACGCGCTCTGGCTCGAGGGCAACTATCACAACACCGTCGGCCGCTTCGACAGATATATCTATCCGTATCTGAGGGCCGACATGGACGCGGGCGTTTACACCGAGGAGTCGGCGCTTGAGCTTCTTGAGGACTTCTTCCTCTCGTTCAACAAGGACAGCGACACCTACGTCGGCGTCCAGCAGGGCGACAACGGTCAGAGCATGATGCTCGGCGGCGTCGACGAGGACGGACGCGACGTATTCAACCTCCTCTCCGAGCTCTGCCTTAAGGCAAGCTACAACAACAAGCTCATCGACCCGAAGATAAACCTCAGAGTCGGAAAGTACACTCCCTCCGAAAGATACACGCTCGCGAGCCACCTCACAAAGGCGGGACTCGGCTTCCCGCAGTACTCGAACGACGACGTGGTCATCCCCGCGCTCGAAAGACTCGGTTACTCGCACGAGGACGCCTCGAACTACACCGTCGCGGCGTGCTGGGAGTTCATCATCCCCTTCGTCGGCGCGGACGTGGCGAACATCGGCGCGCTCTCGTACCCGAAGGCGCTCGACAAGGCGCTCTTCTCAAAGCTTGAGACCTCGGAGAGCTTCGACGACTTCTTCGCCGCCGTCAAGGCGGAAATCCGAAACCTCGCAGACGACACCACGTCGGGCATAAACGGCCTTTGGTTCGTGCCCTCGCCGTTCATGAACGTGCTTATGGACTGCGACATATACGAGGGCGGGAAATACAACAATTTCGGCATCCACGGCACGGGCATCGCCACCGCCGCGGACAGCCTCGCCGCGATAAAGAAGTACGTCTTTGAGGAAAAGACCGTCACGAAAGAAGAACTGCTCACAGCAGTAAAAAACAACTTCGCGGGTGCGCCGGAGCTGCTCCATAAGCTCCGTTACGAGTCCCCGAAGCTCGGCAACAACGACGACATTGTAGACGTCTTCGCCGCAGAGCTGCTGAAGACCTTCGCAGAGTCGATTGAGAGCAGGAAAA
>JAKSPW010000100.1 GCA_024404435.1 Clostridia bacterium
CGAGTATACGGGCGCGGGATCGCCGTTCTCGTCCTGGAGCATGATGCTGGTGAAGCCGTGCATGACGCCTTCCGTACCGAATTTGAGGCTTGCGGCGTGATCGCCGAGCTTTTCGCCTCTGCCGAGAGGCTCGACACCGTAGATGTCAACGGGATCCGCAAGGAAGCCCGAGAAGAGTCCGGCGGAGTTCGAGCCGCCGCCGACACATGCGACGATAGCGTCGGGAAGCTCACCCGTCATTTCGATGAACTGATCTCTTGCTTCAAATCCCACGACGCTCTGGAAATCCCTGACCATCATCGGGAACGGATGCGGTCCGAGGACCGAGCCGATGCAGTAGATGCAGTCCTTATACTCTCTGCTGTATGCCTCGAAAGCCGCGTCGACGGCCTCCTTGAGCGTTGCGAGCCCTTCCTTGACCTCGACTACGTTAGCACCGAGGATCTTCATTCTCGCCACGTTCGGAGCCTGCTTTTTGATGTCGACCGAGCCCATGTAGATGTCGCACTCGAGTCCGAAGTGAGCAGCCGCCGTTGCGAGAGCGACGCCGTGCTGACCTGCGCCCGTCTCGGCGATGACCTTCTTCTTGCCCATGTACTTTGCGAGCAGAGCCTCACCCATGCAATGGTTGAGCTTGTGCGCGCCGGAGTGGTTGAGGTCCTCTCTCTTGACGTAAAGCTGTACGTTTCCGTACTTCTCCGAAAGTCTTTCGAGATGTGTGATCGGAGTCGGTCTGCCCTGAAACTCTTTTCTGATGCGTCTGAGCTCGTTTATGAACTTCCTCGACTTTGCGATCTTGAAGTACGACTCGGTGATCTCCGCCATCGCGTCCTTCAGCTCTTCAGAGATGTAGACTCCGCCGTATTTTCCGAAATATCCGTTTTCATCGGGGTAGCGCTTGAAGTAGTTTTTGAAATCGAAATCACAGTTTTCCATTTTTTCTCCGTTTCCGTGATGCAAAAATCCCAAGCATCACTTTTTTTGATGCCTGGGACGAATATTATTCGCGGTACCACCCAAGTTGACGCCATGCGTCCTCTCTCATCACGCACTGTCATGCGCTCCGTCTTTGTTACGGGTCCGGCTCCCGTCGGTTGCTACTCGGCTCACGCCTTTCGGCCGCCCTCATAAGTCCATTCGCCCGTCTGCTTCCTGCCGCATTTCACCGCCGCGGCTCTCTTTGAGGTGCAGGGATAGGTTACTACTCTTAATCATCGGTTTGATGTGGTTAGTATAGCACACGGAAAAAAGGATGTCAATATTATTTTTGCAATTGACCGAAAAATTTACAAATATGAGTTCATTATGCACAATAGTGTACACATTGCGGATAAAAGTAGAGGCGAGCTTGAGAAAATGAGAGTAAAATATATATTTAGTGAAAACTTTCGCACAAGAGGGAAAGAAAATGAAAAAAACATTACTGACCGCAATAATCGCCGCCGTTCTGCTCGTCGTTCTGACGTTCACCGCGTCTGCAAAGACGCCCTTTGAGGACGTTCCGGACGGCAAATGGTATACGGAAGCCGTTCTCGACGTTTATGAAAAAGGGATCATGAACGGCAGAGACGGAGGCAAATTCGCGCCCATGGCGAATATGACGAGAGCCGAGTTCGTGACGATACTCGCGCGCCTCGCTTACGCCGACACGACGGGGCTCGGAAAGGGCCTCACGTTCAAGGACACGAAGACCTCCGCATGGTACGCCGATGCCGTCGGCTGGGCATCGGGTGAAAAACTCGTCGGAGGATACGACGACGGCACGTTCAAGCCGAACGCTCCGATCTCAAGACAGGAGCTTGCCGTTGTATTCGTAAGATTCCTCGATTCGCAGAAAATCACCCTTGCGGATAACCCGAAGGTAGATAAATTCACCGACGCGAAGAAGTTCGCATCGTGGTCTAAGGACGCGATCGACACGATGAGACGCGTGGGACTTTTCGGCGGTGACTCTGCCGGAAACTTCAATCCGAAGAACAATGCGTCCCGTGCCGAGATCGCCTCGATGCTGTCGCGCTTCGACCTCATGCACGTCAAGGTCGAGAACGCAAAGAAGATCTGGAAGAACGTGACGGGCTCCATGCTTCCCATGGACCTCGGTGCGCAGAGAAGTATCACCAGAGAGAATATCGGTGCGAAGATCCTCGATAACCTCGAGCTTGATCCCGAAACGTACGGCGTTTACATCACTTACAGATCCGCCGATTCCGCAAGATCGAATCACGACGGACTCGAACCCGGTGAACATACTCCCTCCAATATCGAGTTCTCGGTAACGAACAAGCTGACCGGTGAGTCAACAAAGTTCAAGAGAGTGATGATCGACATTACATACGATCCCGATTACGTTCTCGATGAGGAATCCGTGTTCGTCGACCCGAGAGAAGATCACTGGATAGACGAAGACAAATTCGAGGAAACCGTCGGAAAGACGCTTTACTCCACGGGCAACCCGGCAAGATTCGCCAAGGCTTTCGCAAAGGCTGAAGCCGGAGAAGACCTGACGGTCGCGTACATCGGCGGCTCGATCACCGAAGGCGCGGGCGCAACTGCAGGACACTGCTACGCAAGACTCACGACTAACTGGCTGAGACTCCGCTACCCGAACTCTGATATCAGACACGTCAACGCCGGCATCGGCGGCACGCCGTCCTCTCTCGGTGTCATCAGGGCAGAGCGCGACATCATGCAGTACGATCCCGATATCATCTTTATCGAGTTCTCCGTCAACGACTCCGACAACGATCTGTGCCAGGAGACGTACGAGAGCCTCGTCCGCACTGCACTTTCGGGCAAGAATCAGCCCGCAGTCGCGCTTATCATCTCGTGGCTCGCAACCGACAGCAAGACGGAATACGCCTGCAGAGTCGGCGACTACTACGGACTTCCCGTGGTCGACGTCGACGAAGGAGTCGACTTTGCGCTTGCAAACGACTATTTCACGACAGACGATTACACGAAGGACAACTGCCACCCCGGATATTTCGGATACGTTCTCATGAGCAGCATGATCAACAACATGCTCTCCGAGGTCGAAAAGGATGCGAAGGCCGCTTCTCCCGAAGACCTTGTCGTAACGGATGCACCGGCCGAGACCATAACGCCGAGCAGATACGTGAACATGAAGATCTACGACAAGGGCGAATGCGAGGCAGTGAAGATTGATTCACTCGGCACGTGGAAGATTTCGACCGACGGATATGACAGCAACGGCGGCTCGACAGAGAGACAGTACGGACCGATCCCGTTCGGACCCGGCTGGATCTCGGGCGGCGACGGAGCGATGAAGCTGACCGTCACGGCAAACACGTTCTACGTCAGAACGGACGGCTCGTCCGTGCTCGTCAGCATCGACGGCGGCGAAGCCTTCGGTGTCAATGATGAGGCGGTATTCCTCGACGGAGGAACACATTCCGTTGAGATCACGGATGCCGACGGAAATCCGACCACGATATACGCTTTCATTTACAACTGAGAGAGGAAAACCCGATGAAAAAATCATTACTGATCGCGGCGATCGCTGCCGTGCTGCTCCTCGTGCTGTCGCTCGGTGCGTCGGCAAAAACACCCTTTGAGGACGTCCCCGACGGCAAGTGGTACACGGAAGCCGTTCTCGACGTTTATGAAAAAGAGCTGATGAACGGCAGAGACGGCGGAAAGTTCGCACCGACGGCCAACATGACGAGAGCCGAGTTCGTGACGATCCTCGCACGCCTCTCGTACGCCGAAACGACGGGACTCGGAAAAGACCTCACGTTCAAGGATACGAAGGCTACCGCATGGTACGCAGACGCTGTGGGTTGGGCTTCGTCCAAGGGCCTTGTGAACGGATATTCCGATAACACCTTCAAACCTAACGCACCTATCTCGAGGCAGGAGCTGGCGGCCGTGTTCGTCAGATTCCTCGACTCACAGAAGATCACCCTTTCGGACAACCCGAAGGTAGAAAAATTCACGGACGCGAAGAAATTCGCATCGTGGTCCAAGGACGCGATCGACACGATGAGACGCGTGGGACTTTTCGGCGGCGACGCTGCCGGAAACTTCAATCCGAAGAACAACGCTTCCCGTGCCGAGATCGCTTCGATGCTGTCGCGCTTCGACCTCATGCACGTCAAGGTCGAGAATCTCAAGAGAGTATGGAAATCGTCCTCCTCCGCGCTTCCGATGGACCTCGGACACGCGAGAAGCATTACGAGAGAGAATATCGGCGCGATCATTCTTGACAAGCTTGACCTCGATCCCGAGGTGTACAGTGTCTATATCCCGTACATCTACGCAGACCGCGCGAGAAACGAGTTCAACGACGTCGGGCCGGACGAAAGCAGAACGGAGGTCTTCGCGTTCACGGTAACGAACAGGTTGACCGGCGAGACGACGAAGGAAAAGAGATCGACCTTCAACATTCATTACGATCCCGACTACGTTCTCGATCAGGACAGCACGTTCATCGACCCGAGAGAGGACCACTGGCTCGACGAGGACGTCTTTGACGAGATCGTCGAAAAGAGCCTTACCTCGAAGGGCAACCTCGCGAGATTCGCAAAGGTGTTCGCCATGGGCGAAGCCGGCGAGGACTTCACGATGGCATACATCGGCGGCTCCATCACGGAGGGCGCGGGCGCAACGGCAGCTCACTGCTGGGCAAGGATCACGACCAACTGGCTGAGGATCCGCTACCCGAACTCGAACATCAGGCACGTCAACGCCGGCATCGGCGGCACGCCGTCATCACTCGGCGTTCTCAGAGCCGACCTCGACATCATGCAGTATAAACCGCAGGTCATCTTCATCGAGTTCGCCGTAAACGACTCGAACGACGCGCTGCGCGAAGAGACTTTCGAAAGCCTCGTCCGCACGGCACTTTCCGCCGACAATCAGCCGGCAGTCGCGCTCGTCATCTCGTGGCTCGCATCCGATAAGAAGACGGAGTACATCTGCAATCTCGCAGAGAAGTACGGACTTCCCGTCATCGACGTCGACGAGGCTGTCGACTACGCTCTCGACAAGGGCTATTTCACGGTCAATGAATACACTCAGGACGACTGCCACCCCGGTTACTTCGGATATCTTCTCATGGGCAACATGATGGGATACATGCTTGACGAGGTCGAAAAGGACGTCAAGGCGGCGTCTCCCGAGGACCTCGTGATCGGCGAGATCCCGACGGATACGATGACCGAGTGCAGATTCGTGAACATGACGAGATACGAAAAGGGCGAGTGTGACGCGATAAAGATCGACGAGTTCGGCACGTGGGAGGCCTCGACCGCGGAGGTGGCGGAATCTCCCGTCACGGCAACAGAGTACGCGCCGATTCCGCTCGGCCCGGGCTGGGTAGCGAACGGCACCGATCCGATGAAGCTCACCGTCAGGGTCAACACTCTGCATATCGTGACCAACGGGGAAGTGCTCGTCAGCATCGACGGAGCAGAGCCGATAACGATAAACGACTCGAGGATCTTCCTCGACGGAGGAACTCACGTCCTTGAGATCTCCGACGTCAGCGAAGGCCCGACGACCATAGAAGCGTTCGTGTATAACTGATACGGTAAAAGCTGCCGCGGAAGCGGCAGCTTTTTGTTGACAAACACC
>JAKSPW010000101.1 GCA_024404435.1 Clostridia bacterium
ACACGGACAACTTCTCGTGGAGCCTCAACGTCAAAACCGGTCCGACCGACACGTCGGCTACCGGCACGATCACGTGGGGCGTGCTCAAGGCAAAAGAGGACGTTGACAGATTCCCCGAAATTTCCATCGAAAGGATCAAGTCCGTTGCCATGAGCTGTCTGCCCGACATCAAGGACGGCGTCGTTTACGGCTCCTCCGGCGGCGCGGGCGGATGGTACGTTTACAGTCATGAATACGGAAACAACTACTGGGGTCAGGGCGGAGTCCTCGCCTTCTACGGACAGCTTGTAAAAGCACTGGGCAAATAATCAGGATCAGACATGAATAAGATCACTGTCACACGCGGGGCGGCTGTCGCCGCCCTGCACCGTCTTAACGGAGCACACAGGGTAAGCGTGCCGTGCCCATTCCGCGACGTCCCGCGCAGCGCGGATTTTGCCGACGCAGTCGACTGGGCAAGTTTTCATGAGATCGCCGTGGGAACGGGAGACGCGGAATTTTCGCCGGACTCGGCGATCACGAAAAAAGATTTTTCCGAGATGCTTCGCCGCTACGCGGTGAGCACCGGTGTCAAGCCGGAGTCCGCGGCAGAGTGGATCTCCTCAGAGTCTGAGGACGAGCTGAGCGCCGACGAGCTTGACGCGATCCTGAAGGATTATTCGACTCACAAGTTCGAATACGTCTTCGCGGACGCGATGGAAGAGATCGCCGACGCGGCAGAAAAAGAGCTGAACGAATCGATAGAGAAAAAACTGCGTGATCCCGAAAAGCATTTTCTGAACAACTGGCCCGACGAGATGCTTCTCATCGGGCTCACCGAAGCGGGAAGATATGAGACCGTCAGGCGCTTCGTCGACGTCTTCATCGAGACGGATGAAGTTCCCTACGCCGACGACGGCGGCATGCTCGGTTACGCGGTCTGCGAGCTGTACGAAAAGTTCGGAGACGAAAAATACAAAAAACTCTGCGAACGGGTGCTCGCCGAGCTCGACGACTTCCCGAAGGACAGCCGCGGTCAGATCAAATACGACAGCGACAGATCGCCCGAGGCGCAGGACGTCTACGTTGACGGCACGGGATTCGCGACGATCTTCCTCGGCAGATACGCCGCCCTCTTCAGCGACGAGCGAGTGCGCGCGCTGGCAAATCTCCAGATCGACAACTATCTGAATTTCGGCATAGAGAAACAGACGGGGCTCACCGCTCACGGCTACGTCAATTCCGCCCACCTGCGCGCGGAGATCGGCTGGGGACGCGGCACGGGCTGGCTGATGCTCGCCCTCGGAAGCGTTCTCGGCTACTGCCCGACGGACGACGTCGCAAGGAGAAGCCGCGCGTTCGTCAATAAAACGATGGAATACGTGCTCGACACCGACAACTTCTCGTGGAGCCTCGGCAAAAAAGAGGGCCCGACAGACACGTCTGCGACGGGACCGATCATGTGGGGCATCCTGAAAGCCAAGGAAAAAGAGGACAGACTGCCCGAGATCGGCATCGAGCGTATCAAGTCTATCGCCGTGTCGTGCCTTTCCGACGTAAAGGACGGCGTCGTTTACGGCGCGTCCGGAGAAAGCGGCGGCTGGGGCGCGTACAGCGATAAATTCGGTCACTACAAATGGGGGCAGGGAGGCGTGCTCGCCTTCCTCGGCATGCTCGTGAAGGAGCTTAACAGACAAAAATATGAATAAAACAGATAAAACAACTCTCCTCCTCGCGGACGCGGCGCGCCGCATGGCGGACGTCGCCGAAGCGGAGCTCGGCGAAGTGCTCGAAACGAAGAAGAAGAATCCCGACTACGCTCTGTGCAACTGGCGGGACGGCGTGCTCCTCATTGGGCTCGTCGAGGCGGACAGGCTCGAGGCAGTCAGAAAGTACGTCGACGCGTTCATAGAGTCCGGCGAGACGCCGTATGCAACCGAGTGCGGCGTGTTCGGATACGCGGTCTGCGCGGTGTATGAAAAATACCGCGAGGAAAAATACGAAAAGCTCTGCCGCCGCCTGATGGAGGCGATCGAAAACTACCCGAAAGACGACGAGGGGCAGGTCAAGTACGGCGGGGACAGAAGTCCGGACGCGCGTTTCGTCTACGTTGACGGCACGGGATCCGTGACGATCGTCCTCGCAAGACACGGAACACTGTGAGCGAATGACAAGGCAAAGGCCTTCGCCAACCTGCAGGTCAGGAACTACCTCAAAAACGGCATGGCGGAAAACGGGCTCGTGGCTCACGGCTACACGGGAAAGTCGGACCTTCAGGGCGAGATCGGCTGGGGACGCGGCACGGGTTGGATGATGTTCGCCGTCGGAAGTGTGCTCGGTTACTGTCCGGAGGACGACGTCGCGGAAAAATGCGCGGAATTCGTCGACGGGACGATGTCGTATCTGCTCGACACGGACAACTTCTCGTGGAGTCTCGGCAAAAAAGAGGGGCCGACCGACACGTCTGCCACGGGGCCCATCATGTGGGGCATCACGAAAGCGAAGCTGAATCGCGACGGCGACAAGCTGCCGAACGTCAGCATAGAGAAGATAATTTCCGTCGCCCTCGCCTGCCTGCGTGACGAGAAGGACGGCGTAGTATACGGCGCGTCGGGCGAATGCCTCGATTGGAACGTTTACAACGACAGGTTCGGACACTACAAATGGGGACAGGGCGGAGTGCTCGCCTTCATAGCCCTGCTTCGGAATGCGCTGAACAAATGACACTTCCTTCGGGCAAAAATCCCGAAAAGGATCGGATAGTTATGAAAAACAGAAAAATGATACCCGTATTTCCGCCGAATTCGAGAGTCTGCTTCCTCGGCGACAGCCTGACCTCGGGTCTTTGGGTGGAATACATATTCGATTTTTATCTTGAGAAATTTCCTCACGGAAACATCAGGATCTACGACACCGGCATCGGCGGCGGTACCTGCGACTATGCGCTCGCTCACAACGACGAGGATCTTTTCACGTTCGATCCGACCCACGTCGTAATAAACTTCAGCGAAAACGACGTCGGTGCTCTCAGCGCCTGCGGTGACTATGAAGAAACGAAACGGCTTTATAAAAACGGCATGAAAGCGCTCACGGATCAGGTGAAGGCTCACGGCTGCACGGTCTACTACGCCTGCCCGCCTCCGACACCGTCCCGCGAAAAAATGTCCATAAATCCGAGAAAGATCGCGCACGAGGTCACCTGCGAGCTCGCCGAAGAGTACGACACGTACGTCTGCGACATGTACGAGCTTGCGGCTCCCTTCGTCGGCAGGTACGACTTCACCGATCCCGACGGATGCCACATGACGGACCTCGGAAAGAGCATTTTTGCGAAGCTCTTCCTCACGAGTCAGGGCTTTGACGACTTTGATCCCGAAAGCGAGGATTTCGGCACGGTGATGCCTCTGTCCTACGACGCCGACCACAGACTCATCTTCGACAACAAGATCAGATGCATCTGGCTCGCCATGAGGACCATCTCCACGACGGGCGACACGACGGAGGCAAAGGTAGAGAGGATCAGGCAGAGACTTTTCACGAGAGCGGACGGCGCGTGGGACGATTTCTGCTATTACCGCGCGGTCGATTTCATCGAGCTTTATCCGAATATGGACTTCTACCGCGAAATGCTTGAACGCTCGACGGACGAAATGATCGAAAAAGCAAAGAAAAAGTGAAAATGCGGTTGACTTTTCCGCCGTGTGCATATATAATTTATTTGTACGGTTTCATCCCGGTCCAAAAAGATGAAAACAATCATAAGGAGATTCTGAAATGAAAAAGACACTCAGCATCATCATCGCGGCGGCTTTCATCCTTTCAATGTGCGTGATCGCCGTTTCGGCTCAGTCCTACAACCCGGCAGGCGGATGCGACATTTCCGTCATCATTAAGAAAGCGGATCCCGCAAACGTCGTTAAAGACGGCGTCATCGGAGACGGCGAATACGAAAAGTTCGACGCCGATCTCAGTGCAGACACGTCCAACCTCGACCTCGTATTCGGTGCCAACACCGCCATGTACGACCTCGCAGAGCAGATGCTCGGAACGATGGAGTACTACTACTCCTGGGACGAAGTCCACGGCTTCAACTTCGCAGTAAGATGCAAGCCCTCCGCATACGTACAGGCCATCCCTCAGGGTACGGGCAATCCTCCGAAGGACGACTTCCTCGCAAACCTCGGTCTGATGTATGAGATCGACCCGACCGTCACGAGAGGCGATAAGGGCAACCTGTACTACTGCATCTCCAAGAACGCACAGACGGGCGAATACATCGAAGGACATTACAATCAGCTCGGCAAGACGGGCTCTTACGACCCGGTAGGCGGCACTGACTATGAGGTCGGCTTCGGCGCTGACGGATACATCACGTATGAAGTTTCCGTTCCGTTCAACACTTTCATGGACGGCAACCCCGCAGACGGCTCGAAATTCGGTTTCTCCGTCGGCGCATATGCAGGTACCGACACCGACAACAGCTTCCAGGACTTCTATACGGACTGCTACGGCGTCACCTTCGGTGACTACGCGTTCCTCGTTGACCAGAGATTCGGTCCTCAGAACGCTGCAGCAACGCTCTCCGGTGAAATGATCACGGCAGGCTCCGGCAACACGACGCCCGACAGCACGACTCCCGGCACGGATCCCATTGACACGACGAATCCCGGCACGGATCCCGCTGACACGACGAACCCCGGTACCGATCCCGTTGACACGACGAACCCCGGTACCGATCCCGTGAACCCCGCAGATCCTACGGATCAGACGATCGGCGAGGGCAACCTCGACGAGATAGACAACGGCACGGGCAACGTTCCCACGAACAACGGCAAGGCACCGGCAACGGCTGACCCGATCGTGATCGCTGCCATCGCATCCGCTGTTTCCGCATGCGGCTTCGCAATCAGCAGAAAGAAGCACTGAAAATCATAAAACAAAAAATCGCCTTCGGGCGATTTTTTTGTTTTTTCTATTGAATTATTCACACTTATAACCTATAATTATGTATGAAAACGCGGCATCCCGCCGCATTGACACGAAAGGATATAACATGAAAAAAGCTTTATTGTCCCTTATTCTCGCACTTGCGATGATACTCGGCGCCGTAACGGTATTCGCCGAGGACGGCAAGGGCTTCACCGACGTGAAGGAAAGCCGCTGGAGCTACGCGAACATCATGTGGGCTGTTGACAACGGATACATGAACGGCGTGGGAGACGGCAAGTTCAATCCCGCCGGTGCCACGACGCGTGCCATGGTCGTGACGGTGCTCTACCGTCTCGCAGGCTCGCCTAAAGTCATCTATACCGATCTGTTCAAGGACGTTCCGAAGGGCAAGTGGTTCACGGATGCCGTCGTCTGGGCGGCTCAGAACAACGTCGTCAACGGCACGGCGCCGATGACGTTCGCTCCGAACAACAATATCACGAGAGAACAGCTCGCTGCGATCTTCTACCGCTACGCCGATTTCGACAACGTCAAGACGGAAAACGTGAAGGCTGACCTGTCGAAGTACACCGACGTGAAGAAGGTCAGCTCCTACGCGAAGGACGCCATGGCGTGGGCCAACAAGATCGGGCTCGTGAACGGCGTGACCGAAACGAC
>JAKSPW010000102.1 GCA_024404435.1 Clostridia bacterium
TTTTTTTTTTTTTTTCTTATTCTCGCTTATTGACTTTTTCGCTCCGCGTGTTAAATTTTTCATATCTAAGTAATGGGGAACGTTATGATATTCAAAAAAGAGCTCCTCGTCAGGACGCTGATTGAGAAGAAGTTTCGGATCGAGCCTTAAGCTTTTATAATGAAAACGTTTCCGCCTCGGCGGAAACGTTCCGTTTCTTTTCTCTTTTCTCTCTTCTCTCTTCACTCAAAAAACCACCCTTTCGGGTGGTTTTTCGTTATACCTTGTATTTCGCCGAGACCTTGATGCCGTCGATCGCGAGGCGCACGTCGGTGCTTCCCGAAACGGTGAAGCTGACGTCCGTGCTGTCGGAGCGTCCGAGCTCCGTGTCCACCGAGGCGTAGGTGACGCTGCCGTCGGCGGAAACGATCTTCACCGTGCCGCTTCTCCAGACCGCGTCCTGCGTGTTCGTGACGGTCACGGTGACCGTGTCGCCGTCGCGTCTCACGTTCCTGATGATGCCGCTGACATATTTCAGAGGTCCGACCTCCGCGCCGTCGGCGAGGAAGACGTCCTTCACTTCGTCGGCGTAAACCGTCCTGCCGTTCACCTCCGCCTTATTGACGAGGCGGACGTTTTTACCGTTTGCCATCGCGTCGGACAGTTCCTTCGAGATCGCCTGATGTACTCCGTACATGCCCTTGTTCGTCGCGTCTCTGTCGACCGTGATGAACGTGTCGGGCGTCGGGATCCTGCCCATCGCCATGAACTTGCCCGCGTATTCGCGGAGGACTCCCGTGACTGCTCTGTCGGAGCCGTCGGGGTTTATGATGCCGTAGTCGCTCGTCTCGTCGCGTCTGAAGCCGCCGCCGTAGTACCAGCAGTAGACTCCCTGCGAGTATCCCTTCAGCATTCCGTCGAGAGCCGAGCGGTAGATGCCGACTGCGGCGCTCGTTTCGCTGTCATCGACCTTGTAGTTCGTGCCGCTCCATACGCTTCTGCCGAATTCCTTCCAGATGACGGGCGTATCGGGATCGCTGTAACGCGCCCAGAGGTTGCACATCACGATCTTTCCGAGATCGATGGAGCTGCTGCCGGCGAGGAAATATCCCTCGGGCTCCATTACCGACAGTGTCGGCGTGAGCGAACGGAAGTCGTACATGTACTCGCTGCCCGTGCCGTATGCGGTCATTCTGAAGCCGATCATGTGGTTTTTGTCGATCTTTTCGATCTTTTCCGCGATCTTTCCCCAATAGACGGAGACCGTGTCGTCGACGAAGCGTCTGTACGCGGCGACCATCTTGCTGTAAGCAGCGTCGTCGCTGTCGAGCGTCGCGTCCTGAATGCCGATAACGGCGCCGCCCGCGTCTCTCGGGAGAGCCGTGCCGAAGACGGCCTCAGCCGCCTCGATGCTGCCGTATCTGTCGGCGAGCCACTCTCTCCACTCGGGGTCGAGCTTGTATCTGCCGAAGTTCGCGTATCCGGTGCCCGCGTAGTTGCCGAAGCGGCCTTCCCAGTTGACGTCGTACGCGGTTATGATGTCGAAGTCCGCAAAGCGGTGCTTCGATATGAGGTCAACGAGCTCGTTTTCGTTCTCATTCGGGTTGCGGAGGCTGAAGTCGACGTAGAGACCTCTGTCCTCGCACATTTTAAGGAAGTCGAGCACGTTTCCGCGGCTCGAAAGGCCGTCACCGAGATAGGTGAAGACCGAGACCGCGTTGAAGCCGATGTCGGCGATGCGGTCGAGGTCGTTTTCGACGACGTCGTGGTCGTATGCGAACGGAGCGAAGTAGTATTCGTGTACTTTGCCCGTGTCGTCCGCCTTGCCGCAGGCAGGCATGTAGTTCACGCCGTAAAGCGTCACTTTTTTGCCGCCCGCCATGAGGTTGCCGCCCTCGGAGTGGACGTATTCCCTCGCGCTTTCGGGCTCGGGAGTATAGAAGCCGATCTCTTCCTCTATCGAGTCAACGAGCACGCCGTCGACCCGGAGCTCCGTCACGACTCTGTCGGGCTGCTCCGCGACGTGATAATCGGCGGATACCGTTCTGTATGCGGAACTGTTACCGCATTTTGCCGTCAGGTCTTCCGTGACCTCTGCGAGGACCGCGTCTCCCTTCATGAGTCGGGAGGTGAGCGTCACCGTGCCGAGAGTGGTCGGGTTGTATCTTGCCGAGCCGCCGAAGGTGACGGTGTTGTCTTCGTCCGTGAAATATGCCCTCTCCTTCGCTCCGCCCTCAACGAGGCAGGAGCCGGTGAGCAGGAATTTTGCGGTGTCCGCGACAGCGGTGAGTCCCGCGTCGTCGTAGAATTTTTCGCCGACAGACGAGAAGCAGCCGACGGCGGAGCCTTCAAATGCTCCGCTGCGGTTCGCGTCGCTCTCGAAGAGCGCGAGCCATGCGGCGCGTCCCGAAAGCAGTCCCTTCCCGTCGCGCACGTCGATGAGCGGGACGAAGCGGAACGTGCGTGAAGCGGCGAGTCCTTCGCCGGTCATGTACGGCGTGCTCGAGAAGACGTTGTCGGAGAGCTGATACGACGCGGCGGCGACTATCGACTGATTGTCGGCGGCGGCGATCGTCTTTCCGTTCGTTATCGGATACGTTTCGATCGCGACGGGCGAGACGGTGTCGATCACGACGTCCGTGTCGGAGCCGCCGTTATAGAGCTGCCCTCCGAGGAGCAGGACTTTTCCGTCCTTTTCGAGGTATTTTGTCAGAGCGTCGTAGACTCCGCGCGGCGCCTTTGATGCTCCTGCGACGATCACGAGCCCGTAGTTGCCGGAGAAGGCGCGGCTGACGTCTGCTTTTTCAAGCACGTCGACGTATTTCACGCCGCCCTCTTCGAGCTTCGTTTTAAGAGAGTCGATATATCCGAGCTTCGCGTCGCACACCCAGATGCAGACGGGAGTGCCGAACTCAAAGCCGGCATTGGCGAGAGTATGTCCGAGCTTCTTCACCGTGACGGACAGACTGCCGTCGGTGCTTCTCTCACCCGCAGTGACCTTCCAGCCGAGTCTGCCCTTGACGGAGGCGCCTTCCTTCGCGGAAGCAAAGGAACCGGCGAGCGCGTCCGCACCCGAGGTGAGAGTGACCGTCATCGGTGCGCCGAGCGCTCCGTCCTCTACGTCGGCGGCAATGAGATTATCATATACCGCGCCCGTGAGAGCCGTTTCGAGGTCCCCCGCCGTGAGCTCACGCGCTTCGAGCGCGAGGGAGGCGGCATCCATGTGCTCCTTCAGCGAGAGCACGCGGCCGTCGTAGTATTTTTCGGGAGTTTTCTGGACGGTTACCGTCATTTCCGTGCGGTAAAGTCCGCCGTTCGGGCCCGCGACGTCGATCGTCGCAGGTCTCTGCAAGTAGCCTCCCGTGTCGAGGTCCTTATAATCCTTCGCGAAGATGCCGAAGTCGCCGACCGAGAACTCGACCGTGTATTCCGTGCCGAGCCCGAGCAGACGCCTTATCTCGTCGCCGAGGAATTCGCGCGTGAACGCCGCTCTGTAGCCGCCGATGACGTTCAGTCTGTTCTTCGGGCAGGCGGCGGTGACGAGCGATTTGATGACTGCGGTCTCGGCAGGATTGTCCGATATGCCCTCTGACTCGATATAGTCGACGAGTCTGACGGCGATCGTCGCCACCTCGGCGCGCGTCGCGTTCTTCGACGGGTTGAAGTTGCCCGCCGAGTCGCCCGCGACGAGTCCGATGCCGGCGAGAGCCGCGACTGCGTCGGATGCCCACGAAGCGATCTTCGCCTTGTCGCCGAAGGTCAGCGCGTTGATCTCGGGAGAGTATCCCGCCTCGACGAGGTATCTGTAAATGAGCACGCACATCTCGGCGCGCGTGATCGAACGGTTCGGCTTGAACGTGTTGTCGCTGTATCCGCCGACGTAGCCGCGGTCGACCGCCCACTTGACGTAGCCGGAGTACCATGCGGACTTCTTGACGTCGGTAAATGTCGAGTCCGCCTTTTCGATGTCGGTCTCACCCGCGATATTCGCGAGAAGCGTCACGAACATGGCGCGCGTCATGGGATTCTTCGGCGCGAACTCGGTGTCCGAGACGCCGTTCATGAGCCCGCGCGAGTATGCGCCCGATACGCTCTCGTAGAACCAGTCCTTCGCCTTCACGTCCGTGAACGGAAGAGTGCCGGCGCCGCTGACGGTCAGTGCCGCGGTCAGCACCATGACGAATGCGAGAATCAAGCTGATAAATCTTTTCATTGCCGTTTCACCATCCTGATATTTTTTTGAAATTAGCGTGGGGAATTCAATCGTCGAGAGTTGCTTCCTGAGCCGTTTCCGAGAACGTGCTCGGAGCGATTGCGGCGGGACGCGGGCAGCGCGAGGTCATCTCGTAGATCTTGCCGGTCTTGCAGGATTCCTGGATGCCGTGGATGACTTCGATCGCGTGATAGCCGATGTCGGCGTGGCAGCGCGGACGGCGTCCGTTGATGAGCGCGTAGCACATGTCGGCAAGTCCGACGCCGCGGCTCGACGAATAGAAGCCGTGGAGCAGCGGGAGCTGTACCGTCTGATCGGGAGTCCACTCGCCGAGGCACTGATTGTCGTCCTCGCCCGAGACCGTCTCCGCCGATGCGGACTGCGGTGTCACGCCCGCGCGGATCATCTCCTTCGTGGGATTTGCGCCGGGGCGCGTGACGAAGATCTGATCGGAGAAGCTGTTCGGGTCGCCGAGCTTCATCGTGCCGTTCGTGCCGGTGACCGTGAAGCTGTGGGAATCGAACGAGTCGGACGAGATGTGGAACGTGCCGAGCACGCCGTTCTCGAACTCGAGAGCCGCGAGGAGAGTCGTCGGCGTGTTGACTTCAAACGTTTCCTTATATTTCGGGTGCTTCGGGTTGGTGTAGGTGCGGACCGGATTCATGTTGCCGCCGAAGCCCGTTACTCTCTTTACCGAGCCGAAGAGATTGATCATTTCATGCAGATAGTAGCCGCCGAGGTCGAACGGGAAGCCGCCGCCGTAGTGAAGCGGGAAGAAGAAATAGCGCGGCGCGAGGTCGAAGAACGGCGTGTCGGGCTCGTAATGCGAGGTCACCTGTGCGTGAACGGTCACGGGGCGGCCGATGATGCCGTCGTCGAGGTATTTTCTTGCCGACTGCTCCCATGCTCCGAGGAACGTGTCGGGTGCCGTCGTGAACATGACGTTGTTTTCTTCCGCGAGGCGCATGAGCTCCGTCGCCTCCTCGAAGGTGGGCGCCATCATCTTCTCGCAGTAGACGTGCTTGCCGTGCTTCATCGCCTCGGACGAGATGAGGAAGTGAGACTCGGGATACGTAAGGTTTACGATGACCTCGATCTCGGGATCGTTCATCATCTCGTCAACGGTCATCTTTCTGATGCCGTACTTGTCAACCATGTACTGCGCTCTCGAATCGATGAGATCGGCGCACGCGACAACGTCGATGACGTTGAACTTGTACATCATGTTGTCCATGTAGGTGCCTCTGCAAATGCCGCCGCATCCGACGACTCCGACTTTGATCTTTCTCATATTTTTTCTCCTTATAATTAAAAACTTTTCACTTTACATAATTTTAACATATCGCGCACGTCTTTTCAAGAGAAAAGGAAAAATCGTCGGGCGGA
>JAKSPW010000103.1 GCA_024404435.1 Clostridia bacterium
GTCTCCTTTTTTGCTTCGAGAAGAAGCTCGATCCCGTCGGCCTTGAGTCCCTGGAAGTCGTACGGAGAGGTTCTCGGCTTGAAAGCTCCGCCTCTGAGCAGCGTCGCGCCGGAGGCCTTGACCGCCTTTGCGACGGCGATGATCTGCTCTCTCGACTCGACCGAGCACGGTCCCGCGATCATGGCGAAGTTCCCGCCGCCGAGCTTTACTCCTCCCGCGTCGATCACCGTATCTTCGGGATGGAATTTGCGGCTTGCCTGCTTGAACGGCTCGGCGACTCTCTTGACGGAGTCGACGATCTCAAGGCTTGCGACGAGATCGATGTCGATCTTCGACGTATCACCGATGAAGCCGAGCACGGTATAGTCCGCGCCTTCGGATATATGTACCTCTATTCCCTGCGAACGCACCCATTCGATAAGTCCGCGTTTCTGTTCTTCACTTGTTCCCGGTTTAAGTACGGCTATCATTTTGTTTCTCCCTTCAGATATACAAAAATCGCACAGACCGTGATCTGTGCGACGTGTGACGGTTTCAATGCGTCACCCTCGTGTTTGCAACACAAATCACTATTACCTTTCCGAAAAGTAATAGCCGTAATAATATGCAAAAAC
The DNA here is from genome assembly GCA_024404435.1 of Clostridia bacterium. Taxonomy (GTDB): domain Bacteria; phylum Bacillota; class Clostridia; order Oscillospirales; family CAG-272; genus RUG11130. The sequence goes on from JAKSPW010000103.1 coordinate 615, forward strand.
GAACGTGACTTTTTTCATAACGCATCTCCGTGCTTTAATTAAGTAAAGTATACATCTCATCTCGCCGTTTGTCAAGTGCATGAGGGCTTTTTTCGCCGTTTTTTTCGATTATTGCGTTCTGTCGCATCTAAATCGCCCATAAAGTCGATTTTTTTGATAAAAAGTGTTGATAATTTTTCAGAATTGTGATATATTATCTTTTGTTGGAAAAAAATATTTTGAAAGGATCAAAATAATGAACTATAACAAGAAAACAGTTGAAGACATTGAAGTTGCCGGCAAAAAAGTGCTTGTAAGATGCGACTTCAACGTACCGCTCAAGGACGGCGTCATCACCTCCGACAAGCGTATCGTTTCCGCTATCCCCACGATCAAATACCTTCTTGACAACGGCGCAAAGGTCATCCTCTGCTCTCACATGGGCAAGCCGCACGCCATCTTCACGGAAGGCTTCGGCCTCGACAAGAAGGAAAAGGCTAAAGTCGAAGAGCTTCCCGAGTCCGAGAGAGCCGCTGCAAAGGCTGAGCTCATCGAAAAGGCGAAGAAGAACGACATCGTCAAGTTCACACTGAAGCCGGTCGCTGACAGACTCAACGAGCTGCTGGGCGGCAAGGTCACCTTCGCTTCCGACATCGTCGGCGCAGACGCAAAGGCAAAGATCGCCGCTATGAAAGAGGGCGAGGCAGTTCTTATCGAAAACGTACGTTTCGACGCACGCGAGACAAAGAACGACGACACGTTCTCCGAAGAGCTCGCATCTCTCTGCGACCTCTACGTCAACGACGCATTCGGTTCCGCACACAGAGCGCACTGCTCCACAGCCGGTGTAACGAAGTTCGTTTCCACCGCTGTCTGCGGTTACCTCATCCAGAAAGAGATCGAAGTCATGGGCAAGGCTCTTGAAGATCCGGCCCGTCCCTTCGTTGCGATCCTCGGCGGCGCTAAAGTCTCCGACAAGATCGGCGTTATCAACAACCTCATCGACAAGGTCGACACGCTCATCATCGGCGGCGGCATGGCATACACCTTCTTCCGCGCTCTCGGCAACCCGACCGGCACGTCCATCTGCGAAGAAGACAAGCTCGACCTCGCAAAGGGACTTCTTGCAAAGGCAAAGGAAAAGGGCGTGAACTTCCTCATCCCCGTTGACAACATCATCGCTCGCGAGTACAAGGAAGACGCTACGTTCATGACGATCTACTCCGACTCCATTCCGGACGGCTGGATGGGTCTCGACATCGGCGAAAAGACGCAGGAGCTCTACTCCAAGTCCATCGCAGGCGCAGGCACAGTCGTATGGAACGGCCCGATGGGCGTTTCCGAGTGGGAGAACTTCGCATCCGGCACACGCGCTGTCGCTAAGGCAGTTGCAGATTCCGGCGCTATCTCCATCATCGGCGGCGGCGACTCCGCGGCTGCAGTTGAGCAGCTCGGTTATGCCGACAAGATGACTCACATCTCCACGGGCGGCGGCGCTTCCCTCGAATTCCTCGAAGGTCTTGAGCTTCCCGGCATCGCATGCCTCAACAATAAATAATTATTCTTTCACCTTAGGAATCTTCCTAAGGTGAAGTTTTGAAAGGATTAAAAAATGGATAAGTCAAAACGCAAAGTCGTAATAGCCGGCAACTGGAAAATGAATATGACTCCCTCCGAAGCGAAAGCCGCAGTCGCCGAGACCGCGAAACTCGTTGAGGGTAAGACGGGATGCGAGGTCATCCTCTGCGTACCGTTCGTAGATATCGCCTCCGCAGTCGAAGCTGCAAAGGGCACAAACGTGAAGATCGGCGCGCAGAACGTACACTTCGAAGCAAAGGGCGCGTTCACGGGCGAGATTTCCGCAGCAATGCTCCTTGAAACGGGCGTTGAATACGTCATCATCGGCCACAGCGAGAGAAGGCAGTACTTTGGCGAGACCGACGAGACGGTCAACAAGAGAACGAAGGCTGCCCTCGCAGCAGGTCTTAAGGTCATCCTCTGCCTCGGTGAAGTCCTTGAGCAGAGACAGTCGGGCATCACCTCCGAGATCGTTTCGATGCAGACGAAGCTCGACCTCGCAGGTCTCACCGCTGACGAAATGAAGAACGTCATCATCGCTTACGAGCCCGTCTGGGCTATCGGCACGGGACTGACGGCTACTCCCGATCAGGCTGACGAAGTCTGCGGCATCATCCGCGAGACGATCGCAGGTCTGTACACAAAGGAACTCGCCGACGCGACAGTCATCCAGTACGGCGGATCCATGAACGACGGCAACGCGGCAGAGCTTCTCTCCAAGGTGAACGTGGACGGCGGCCTCATCGGCGGCGCTTCCCTCGTTCCCGCGAAGTTCTCGAAGATCGTCGACGCCGCACAGTAAGAGAATATTTATTATATATCCGAGGGGGCTTTTTTGAAAAAAAGTCCCCTCGGGCTCCCTCAAAAAACTTTCAAAAAAAGGGGTTTGGATTACAGACGTTTTGAGGTCACGATACGTCTGTTTTTTGCAAATTGAAAGGACTTAATATGAATCTTCATATGATCTGCAACGCCCACATCGACCCCGTCTGGCAGTGGGAATGGGAGGAAGGCGCGGCGGCCGCCGTTTCGACCTTCCGCTGTGCCGCCGATTTCTGTGAGGAAAACGACGACTTCATTTTCTGTCACAACGAAGCCCTGCTCTACCGCTGGGTGGAGGAATACGAGCCCGAGCTGTTCGAGAGGATCAGACGCCTCGTGTCTGCCGGCAAGTGGCACATCATGGGCGGCTGGCATCTGCAGCCCGACTGCAACATGCCGTGCGGAGAGTCGTTTGTCAGACAGATACTCGAAGGCAGAAAATATTTTCTTGAAAAGTTCGGCGCGGCACCGACGACGGCTATCAACTTCGACCCGTTCGGGCACACGCGCGGACTCGTTCAGATACTTGCAAAATCCGGCTACGACAGCTACATGTTCTGCCGACCGGGACAGGACGTGTGCAAGCTCCCGTCAGACGCCTTTGAGTGGGTCGGCTTTGACGGCTCGACCGTGATGGGACGACGCGTATCCGACAGCTACAACAGCTCGCTCGGTCACGCCGCCGACAAGATCGGAGACGCCGCAAAGCGCGACTCCGGCGAGCCCTTCTCCGTTGTCCTCTGGGGCGTCGGAGACCACGGCGGCGGAGCTTCGAGAGAAGACATCCGCGCCATTGCCGCGCTGAAATCCGAGCTTGAAAAGACGGGTATTCGTGCCTTTCATTCGACTCCCGAGGCATATTTCGCGGAACTTAAGAAAAAAGGCGGACTTCCGCGTCACAAGGGAGATATCAACCCGTGGGCGGTCGGCTGCTACACGTCTCAGATACGCATAAAGCAGAAAAACCGTCTGCTCGAAGGCACTCTGTTCTCGACCGAGAGAATGTGCACTCACGCGGCGCAGGACGGAATGGAGTATCCGGAGGATGAGCTGTCAGCGGCGGAATACGACCTTCTGACGGCGCAGTTCCACGATTCCCTGCCGGGCTCGTCGATCCAGCCCGTCGAGGACATGGCATTAAGACAGCTCGATCACGGACTCGAGACGCTCTCCCGCGTCCGCGCACGTGCGTTCTACCGCCTCGCCGCAGGACAGAGGAAGGCAGAAGCCGACGAAATACCGATCCTCGTATACAACCCGTACCCGTATCCCGTCGAGGGGGATTTCGCGTGCGAGTTCATCCTGTGGGATCAGAACAGAAAGATCGAATTCTCGAATCCTTCCGTCTACCGCGACGGGAAATACGTTCCCTCGCAGTGCGAGAAGGAGCGGAGCAACATACCGATCGACTGGCGAAAGCGCGTGGTCTTCCACACCGCACTTGAGCCGATGCAGATGAACCGCTTCGACTGCAAGATAAAGATCCTTCCCGAAAAGCCGAAGCCGACGCTTCCCGTAAAAGGCGACTTTTACGTCTTTGACGGCGGCGGCCTCCACGCGGAGATCTCCCGCAGAACGGGACTTATTTCTTCACTTACTTACGACGGCAAGCCGTATCTGACGGACGGCGCGTTCACTCTTGAGGTCATGCGCGACAACGCCGATCCGTGGGGAATGACCGTGAACGGCTGGAAGGAAAAGATCGGCGAGTTCTCGCTTCTTTCCGAAGAAGAAAGCACGAAATTCGCAAACGTCGAAGCCCCGCTCGAAAGCGTTCGCGTGATCGAGGACGGAGACGTACGCACTACCGTGCAGGCAGTATTCGGCTACGGCTCGTGCCGTGCCGTTTACGACTATCACTTCTCTAAGATCACCGGTCAGCTCGGTCTCGACGTGAGAGTGATCTGGGACGAAAAGTCGAAGAACGTGAAGCTCCGCGTGCCGACGTCGCTCATGTCTCCCGAGTTCCTCGGCGAGACCGCCTACGGCGAGCAGGTACTGAAAACGAACGGCGACGAAAACGTCTCGCAGAGATATATCGTGATCCATGACGAAGAGTCCGCCGTGTCCGTCATCAACGACGGCATCTACGGAAGCTCCGTCGACGGAGACGCACTGCGTCTGACTCTGCTCCGCTCTCCCGGATACACGGCGCATCCCGTGGACGACCGTCAGATCATGCCGCAGGACCGCTACATGCCGTACGTCGAGCAGGGCGAGCGTCTGTATCACTTCTGCTTCATCTTCGGTGAGACACATGAGGTCAGAGAGTCGACTCCCCGCGCCGCCTCCGCGTTCAACGAACAGCCGATGGCGATCTCGTTCTTCCCTGCCGGAGGCGGGAAGAAGCCGGAAGTCGGCATAACTCTCGAGGGCGACAGGACAGTCCTCATGCCGACCTGCAAGCGCTCGCTTGACGGAAGATCGACCGTCATCCGCCTCTTCCACGCGGGAGAAGGCAACGCGTCGGCAGTTGTCCGCGCCGGTGCTCTGACTCACGAAGTAAAGCTCGGCACGTATGAAATAAAAACTCTAAGGCTCACAGACGGC
>JAKSPW010000104.1 GCA_024404435.1 Clostridia bacterium
GGACTCAAAATCCGTCGGTGGCAACACCGTGCGGGTTCGACCCCCGCCACCGGCAAAAAGAAAAGACGCTTCGGCGTCTTTTCTTTTTGCCGGTGACTTACCGGGGGTCGAACGGGCGTGCCTATGCCGGTACGGCAGGCAAAAACAGTCCGGTGGACTGTTTTTAGCCCGACGCGCTGCACTCGCTTGATTCTTCGGCTGCCGTACCGACCGTGAATGCCGCAATTTGCGGCAACGCCGCGCAGCCCCGTCAGGCGGAGCGGCGTTCATGATTTATCACAAAGCGTCTTTTCTTTTTGCCGGTGACTTACCGGGGGTCGAAAAATGATGTTTGCCCTAACGGGCAAAATGATGCCGCTTCGCTGATGATGTCGCTGTCGCTGATGATGCGTGCCTGACGGCACATGGGCAAACATCGCATCATTATGAGCGAAGCGGAGAAGCATCATCAGCCGCAAAGCGGCGGCATCATTGAGAAAAGTGAAGTGCCTGCGGGCGTGGGTGGATTTAATCTGCAATTATGTTCACAATTTATTTACAATTAAAAACTTCTTTGCCCCTTGACAGTACATCAAGGTGACAGTTTATAATTAAATAAGTAAGATCGAAAGGAACGTGCCGCCGCGATGAGAATAGGAGAAGTCGAACAACTGACGGGGCTCAGCAGAAAGACCATACGCCTGTATGAAGAGCGAGGTCTTATCCGCGGCGTCGTCAGAAGCGAAAACTCATACAGAGAGTACAGCGACGAGATGATCTCGCAGCTGAATACCATAGCACTTTTGCGCCGCGCGGGCATTTCTCTTTCCGACATTCAGCTCTGGCAGGATGAGGTCATTTCGACCTCCGAAATGCTGAAAAAGCGCCTCGCGGAGCTCAAAAACTCCGCCGTGATCGCGGGCGATCAGGTCAAGCTGTGCCGCAGGCTGCTCGACGGGCTGCACGGTGACAGGCTCCCCGATGACATCCTCTCCGAAGAGCGCGATACGGCAGAAAAAGCGATAGAAGACGCCGACTCCATGGCAGACGTAACCGACTCGTCGGTTCTGACGGTCGGGATAGATATAGGCACGACGACGATAAGCGCCGTCGTTCTCGACATTTCCTCGGGATGCCCCGCAGGAGTATACACCGTGACAAGCGACGCCGCAGTGCAGAGTGATGCTCCGCATGAAAAGACGCAGGACATAAAAAAGATAACGTGGCGCGTGAAGAAGCTGCTTGACGCGCTTCTCAACCGCTTTCCGACGACGTGCGCCATCGGTTTTTCGGGGCAGATGCACGGGATAGTGTATCTCGATGCCGGGTCAAAACCGATCTCCGAGCTGTTTACGTGGCAGGACGGGCGCGCCGGGATCCCGGACGGAGACGGAAAAAGCGTCTGCGACGAAATTTTTGAAAAAACAGGTCACCGTCTTTCTCCCGGATACGGGCTTGCAACGCACGCATGGATGGAAAAGCACGGGAAAGTACCGAAAAATGCGAAGTATATCTGCACGGTCATGGACTGTGTCCCCGCGATGATCTGCGGATGCTCTCCCGTGATGCACTCGTCAAACGCGGCATCCCTCGGATTTTTCGACTTGAAAAGCATGGATTTCGACAAAGATGCGATCCGCAAGGCGGGAATGTCTGAAAGTCTTCTTCCCGAGGTCACGGATCGGGGCACCGTTATCGGCAGATACAAGGGCATTCCCGTTTCCGTCGCGATAGGCGACAATCAGGCAAGCGTTCTCGGCTCCGTCGGAGAAAACAGAGACGCGATCCTTGCCAACTTCGGCACGGGAAGCCAGATTTCCGTCATCTGCGACGGAGAAGTCGCAGGCAGGTTCACTCCCACGCCGGACATCGAAGTGCGTCCTTTTCTTGACGGCTCGGTGCTTCTCAGCGGCTCTGCTCTCTGCGGAGGCCGCGCTTATGCCGTGACGGAACGCTTTTTCCGCGCATACGCCGAAGCGTGCGGAATGTCAGACTCGGAGCAGTACGAGGTAATGAACAAGCTCGCAGAACGCGGGATGAAAAAATACGGCTGCTTGAGTCCCGAACGTCTGCGCGTCAGGACCGCCTTCTGCGGGACGCGCTCCGACAGCACCGTCCGCGGCTCGGTCGAGAACATCGGGGAAGATAATTTTTCGCCCGAGGCGCTCCTCTCGGCAACTCTTTACGGCATGGCCGAAGAGCTGTACGGACTTTACTCCGAAATGAAAAAAGAAAGTCCCGCACGTCACCCGATGCTCGTCGTTTCCGGAAATGCCGTAAGGAAAAACAAAGCACTCAAAGAGGCGATCGGCAGCGTTTTCGGAATGGAGCCGAAGCTTCCGGTGCATCACGAGGAGGCGGCTTTCGGCGCGGCGATATTCGCAGCACGGACCGTCCTCTCCGGAAGTGAAGCGTGTGACGTCGGAAAATGCATCAGATACAAATGATTTTGTGAAAGGGCGGTGGAACCGATGAATACTTCCTATCCATTCGCGTGGAGCTTTTGCCTGTCGGACGAAAAAATTCAGTTCCGCCGCGAAACCGACAGTGTCGTCACGGCGGACGCCGTACTTGACAGCGGAAGGCTGACGGTAAGGCTGAAATATTCGTGGAAGGACGAGCCTCTCCGGCTCTCTGCCGAAGCCGACGGCTCATGCACGGCGGAGATCATCTTTTTTGAGCACAGGATCGAACTGAAAATAAACGGCAGGCTCTCGGACGAGGAGTGGCCCGTCGGCGAGCCGTTGTTTACGGATGCGCCCTTTACGGTAAAAAACGTCACTCTTAACGAAGCGCCCGTCCGGGTGAAGACGGAAGTGCCGCCGTCCGTCACGGGGAGCTTTGAGGGCATCGAGGGATGGTGTCCCGGGGACGGAGTGTTTGTCGGCGACTGCATGCCGTATTCCTTCGGCGGAAGATATCATCTGCTGTATCTGAGGGACCGTCATCACCACGGCAGCAAATGGGGACGCGGCGCTCATCAGTGGGGACACGTCTCGTCGTGCGACCTCGTACACTGGGACGTTCACCCGACGGCAGTCGGCATCGACGAGCAATGGGAAGGCTCGATCTGCACGGGCTCGTGGATTTATCAGGACGGATTGCACTACCTCTACTATACGGTCCGCACCGCGGACGGCTCGCCCGCTCCGATCTGCCGCTCGGTTTCGGCAGACGGATATCATTTCACGAAAGACAAAAGCTTCCGCTTTACGCTGAGCGACAGATACAAGTCGGTCTCGGCGAGAGACCCGAAGGTCGTAAAGGACGGTGGCGGAAGGCTACATATGTTCGTCACGACGACGGACCTGACGATCGGCCGCGGATGCCTCGCACATCTCGTGTCGGACGACGGAGAGCACTTCACGGAATGCGGCAACTTATACGTCGCGAACAACGAAAGCGAGCCGGAATGTCCCGATCATTTCTTCTTCGGCGGGAAGTATTATCTTCTGTTCAGCCACGGCGCGACGGCTCAGTACCGCGTGTCGGACAAGCCGTTTTCGGACTTTACCGCGCCCGACGACCCGACGATACCCTGCGCTTCCGTCCCGAAATGCGCGGTGTGGAACGGCAGGATCCTGTTCGCGGGCTTCCGTGCCGATAACTGCTACGCGGGCGCCGTTACCTTCTGCGAGGCGCATCAGCTTCCTGACGGCACGCTGTCGTTCGGAATGCCGGACGAAATCAAAAAGTAAATAACTGCCCGAAAGGGCGGAAAAAAGGAGACTATACAACATGAAAAAAGCAGTAAGTATCTTCCTTGCAGCGCTCATGATCACGGGAGCTCTCGTGACCGCTGTCTTCGCGATCCCCGTTTACACGGACGTCAAGGAAGGCAAGTGGTTCTATGAGGCCGTAATGGAAGCATACAAAGAGGAGCTCATGTTCGGCTCGGACGGAAAGTTCAGACCGAACGACACGATGAACAGAGCCGAAATGGTAACGCTCATTTCGAGACTCGCCGGCGTCGATCTTGACGGCTATAAGGTCAGCAAGAAGTTCAAGGACGTCGGAATGACAAGCTGGTACACGCCGGTCGTGTGCTGGGCATCCGACAGCGGACTCGTCGGCGGCTATGACGACAACACCTTCAAGCCGACTGCTCCCGTCAAGAGGCAGGAGCTCGCGAAGATGATCGTCGGACTCATCGACTACCTCGATGCGTTCGTTCCCGATTCCGAGGACGCGGCAGAGCCCTTCAAGGACTTCTCGAAGATCCAGAGCTGGGCAAAGGATTACGTTGAAGCACTCAGAAAAACGGGTCTCGTAAAGGGCGATGACAAGGGCAACTTCAACCCCTCGAAGACCGCTACCCGTGCGGAAGTCGCAACGATCGCGGTCCGTCTCCGTCCTTACCTGGAGGGAGATCTGACTCTCAATCAGATAGTTGCAAAGCTGAAAAACGAGACCTGCGGTGCTCACAACTGTCTCCACGTTGAGTGCGGCTACACCGCCGATCTCACAGCCGAAAATCTCGCTTCGGACTTCATAGGCTGGATGGGAATCGATGCGGACAAATACTCCGTGGAGGTCGATCCCGAGGCTGTAGTCGAATTCGCAAACAACGTATACGCGGGAGCGGGCTTCGGTGACGACGCTCAGGTCGACGTTGAGTTCAGGCTCACCGACAAGGAGACCGGCGAGGCAACCGGATGGAACACGATAAAGCTCTCGATCCAGAAATATCCCGACGGAGCCGGTGCGATGATGCCCTGCCCCGACGACAAGGTGCCGGATCAGATCCTTGAAAATCTTGAAAACTACTTCGACCTCGATGACGACGGAAGACTCAAGCTCCCGCTCGCAGGAGGCGCTTCGTTCACGAGAGAAAACATCTCCGAAAAGATCCTGACCAAGGTCGGGCTCGATCCCAGATGCTTCAGAGTGAACATCACGGACAACAGCACGGACAGCTTTGACGACGCAAAGACGCTCCACAGCGGTCTCTGCCACGGTCAGGTCCATGACGAAGAGTTCTGCCTCACGATCACTCATCTTCCCGATCTCGCATGGTTTGAGGCTCAGGAGCGCGAGGACGCACTTGAAAAAGCATCGACGGAAGAGTACACGTGGAGATTCTGGATCTCCAAGGACTGCACGACCGTATATGACACCGCACTCCCCGTCGAGACCGTGATCCCGTTCAGCGGAAACGAGCTGACAAAAGAGGCTCTCGACAAGGTGATCCACGATCACCTGACGGAGATCCATTCAATGAACAACGACTACGTAAACTACGAATATGACTTCGATGCACTTGCCGCAGAACACAACGGCGGAAAGAACAGCGTTGAAGTTCACATCGCGTTCGTACAGCCGACGGCGTTCTTCACTTACGGAAACATGGCGGGACTTCCCGACCTCCGTCACGAAAGAACGTACACAATCTCTTTCGCAGGCTGATACAGCACGCCCCTGAACGAAGCGGTGCACCCGAACAGACGGTGCACCGCTTTTTTATGTCCGCAGGCAGTATTTTTTCGTTTTTCTATGGAAAAATGCCATGCATTATGTTATA
>JAKSPW010000105.1 GCA_024404435.1 Clostridia bacterium
AACTGCGTCCGACTGATGAATTTCCCCGAGGACGAAGGCATCGCAGTCGAGCTTCCCGAAAAGTGCTCCATTAGCCTGCATAACGTCACGTTCCGCTACCCGAATCAGGAGAAGAACGCCCTCGACGGCGTGAGCTTCGACGTCGCTCCCGGCGAGACCGTGGCGATAGTCGGCGAGAACGGAAGCGGCAAATCGACGCTGATGCGCCTGCTTACGGGAATGTATAAGCCCGACGAGGGTGAGGTCATGTACGGCAGGTATTCGACGAAGGAGATCAATATGTCGTCCGTCGCGCGGAATTATTCGGCGGTCTTCCAGAATTACGCGCACTATGCCATCAGCCTCAGAGAAAACCTCATCGTCGGAGACACGGATGCCGTGCCGGAGGAGGGCAAGATGACTCTCGCGTGCCGTCGCGGCGGCTTCGAGCCGACGGAGGAATGGCTTCCCTCGGGACTCGACACGATCCTCGACGAGCCGACGGCGGCGATAGACCCGATCGAGGAGGCGCGCATCTACAACCGATTTGCGACACTTGCCAAAGATAAGACCGCGTTCATCGTCACGCACCGTCTCGGCTCGGTGCGCCTTGCCGACAGGCTCATCGTGACGAAGGACGGGCGCGCCGCCGAGACCGGCACGCACGAAAGACTCAAAGCGAAAAACGGCGAGTACAGGAGGATGTTCGAGTCTCAGAGCAGCTGGTACAAGGAGGCATAACTGCCGGTTATATTCCGCTTCGCGGAGTTATATTGCGTCGATGCCGCAGTGATATTCCGCTTCGCGGAGTTATATCCGCCTGCGGCGGGTTGATATAATGTATGTTTGGGCATAGCGGAAACAAAAAAACACCTCGGTTTCATCCGAGGTGTTTTTGAGTTATGATTATTTGCACTCGTCGCAGTCGCACTCGTCATCGTCGGAGATGAGGGGAGCCTGGCAGGACGGGCAGATGACCTCTTCGGGGTCGCAGGACTCGTCGAAGTAGATCTTTTCGCCGCAGTTCGGGCACATAGCGCAGTAGAACTCGCCGTCTTCGTCATCGTCGCCGCAGCAGTCGCAGCAATCGCAGTCATCGTCGTCGCAGCAGTCGCAGTCGTCGATGTCGTATACAACGTCTTCAACGTCTCCGAGGTCTTCGTCGATCTCTTCGATGTAGTCGTTGAGCATTTCGGTGTCTTCCTTGAGTGTAGCGATCTCGGCCTCGAGATTTCCGATGACCTCAACGAGAGCCTTGATGACCTTCGTTTCGGGCTTGTTCTCGTCGAGAGTTACGCCGTCAAGAAGTCCGTTAAGATAAGAAGCGTTCTTTTCCATTATTGTCCCTTTCTGCTTAAGCGCGGCCGAGGTATTCGCCTGTACGTGTGTCGATCTGGATAACTTCGCCCTCTTCGATGAAGAGCGGTACGCGAACGACTGCGCCTGTCTCGACAGTCGCGTTCTTCGTTGCGCCGGTAGCCGTGTCACCGCGTACGCCGGGCTCTGCGTCAACGACAGCGAGGTCGACGAATGTCGGAGGCTCAACTGCGAAAACGCTTCCCTTGTAGGAGTTGATGCGGCAGATCATTTCTTCTTTTACGAACTTGAAATTGTCGTCGAGGACGTCCTTGCTGAGCGGGATCTGCTCATAGGATTCCATGTCCATGAAGTAGTAAAGATCGCCGTCGCTGTAGAGATACTGCATGTCCTTGCGGTCGATACGAGCTTCCTCGAATTTGTCTGTGGGGCTGAACGTTTTTTCGATAACGGCACCGGTGATGACGTTGCGGAGCTTCGTTCTGACGAAAGCTGCGCCCTTGCCGGGTTTGACGTGCTGGAATTCGATGATCTGCATTACAGCGCCTTCCATGTCAAAGGTGATACCGTTCTTAAAGCTTCCTGCTACTACCATAATAAGTCTTGTCCGCCGTGGCGGACTTCTCCTTTCAGATTTGCATAAAAAATAATTTACATCTCATTATATACTAATTTTTTATTTTTTTCAAGTGGGGAAGCGCATTTTTTTGATAAAAATGAAAAACGCCGCTGAAAGCGGCGCTTTTAATTTCATTCTTCCTCTTCGGGAGGCGTGAAGTTGAGGATCGAGACGAACATTCTGTTGTGATTTCTCTGTACCGTTTCCGCGTCTTCCTTGTAGGTCGCAAACTTCGATACCTGCCTGATGACGAGGAGAGTGTCCTCCGGGATACCGTCGAAAACGGGGTAGTATTTGCAGAACTCGGTCTCCGCGAACTTCACTGCGTATTCGTCGTATGCAGTATTCGGCACTTTTCCGAGAAGCTCCGACAGCGGGATGAAGACGTCCTTGTCCGCGATCTCTTCGTAGACCGCGGGATCAAGGATGCAGATGACGGACGTGCCCGCCATGAACTCGTTTCTGATCTTCTGCAGCTCGTCCTTGTTGAAGCGCGGGTCGAATTCGCTCGGCAGCCCCTGTTCGATGCGCTCGTTTTCGTACTGCTCGTGCTTTTCGTCCGAGAACCACAGTGCCTGCATAACGGAGACGTTTTTCTCACCGTCACCGTTGAAGTCCTGCGGCATCACGTCGCACAGAGCTTCGCTCAGCGAGCCCGTGCCGTCCTCCGTGAAGTACACGGGGCCTGCGTACATCAGATATATATCGGGCTTCGACTTGTTCACGAGCTGGAAAACTCCTATTCCGATTATCACGAGAAGAGCCGCGACGACGATGGTCACGCCCTTGTAGTGATACCAGTAGTTTTCGATCCAGCTTGCTTTTTTTACGGGTTCGGCGGGCTCTTCCTCGGTGCTTATCCCGAGAAGCCTGAGCCGTCTCGCCGCGTTGGATTCCTCTATTTCGTTTTCGGTGTTTTTGTTTTCGTTATCCATTTGTATCACCTCACTTGACTATATAATACCATATTTTCCGCCGCCATTTATTAAAAAAACAAAAATTTTTTTGAAAATGATGCGTGAAGCCGTTTTTTATTTTGACTTTCACGCGCGTTTATGATAAAATAAAGAAAAATATCTGATAATGGAGAAGATTATGAAAAAACTCGGCTTCGGAATGATGAGACTTCCGCTCCTTTACCCCGGAAACGGCAGAAACGTCGATTTGTGGCAGGTCAGAGCCATGGCGGAAATGTTCATGGACAACGGGTTTACTTATTTTGATACGGCTTATCTTTATCACAATTTCTTCAGTGAGATCGTCGTAAGTCAGTGCCTTGTGCCTTTCTTCCCGAGAGACAGCTACACAGTCGCCGACAAGATGCCGACGATGTTCCTGAAAGAGGCAAAGCAGATGCCCGAGATCTTCGAGCGTCAGCTCAGAAAATGTAATCTCGATTATTTCGATTACTACATGATGCACGACGTGAACTCGTCGAACTACGACTCCAAGGTCGTGCCGTTCGGCGGCTTTGAGTTCATCGCCGAAAAGAAGAAAGAGGGCAAGGTACGCGAGATCGGCTTCAGCTTCCACGACGGAGCGGAGCTTCTCGACCGCATCCTCACCGAGCATCCCGAGGTCGATTTCGTACAGCTTCAGATCAACTACCTCGACTGGGACGACGAGGGCGTTCAGTCGCGCCTCTGCTATGAGACCGCGGTAAAGCACGGCAAGAAGGTCATCGTCATGGAGCCCGTCAAGGGCGGTACGCTCGCGAAGGTGCCGGAGCCCGTCGAATACGTCTTCAAGAACGCCGATCCCGATGCTTCCGTCGCATCGTGGGCGATCAGATATGCGGCGAGCCTGCCGAACGTCATGGTGGTGCTCAGCGGAATGTCGAACATGGAGCAGATGGCCGACAATATCGGATATATGAAGGATTTCAAGCCTCTCACCGATTCCGAGCGCGAGACAGTTGCAAAAGCCGTCAAGGTGCTCCGCGGTGCCGCAGAGATCCCGTGCACGGGATGCAATTACTGCGTTGACGCGGGCTGTCCGATGGGCATACCGATCCCGAAGTATTTTACTCTTTACAACAACGAAAAACTGCTCGGAAACATCGGTTTCTCCGTGCATGAGGAGTACTACTGGAACCTCGCCGAGAACTGCGGCAAGGCGTCCGAGTGCCTCGGATGCGGCAACTGCGAGAGCGTCTGCCCTCAGCACATCCACGTCATTGACAATCTTGTAAAAGTCAAGGATTTATTTGAAGCTTGAAAGCAAAGCGACCTTTGGCGGCAAATGAGCTGCTTTCAAGCTCATTTGTGCCTTTTGCCGCACAAGGCAGCGGCAAATTCACAGAACCGGCACAAATGCCCGGAAAGGCATAGGTATACAGATGAGACAAATCGCAATATTCGGCTTCGGAGTCGTCGGCGGCGGCCTGCCCGAAGTAATAGAGTCCTGCCGTGAGGGGATAAATAACCTCCTCGGGGAAGAAATAAACGTAAAATACGTGCTCGACCTCAGAGAATTTCCGGATTCTCCCTACGGCGACAGAGTGGTGCACGACATCGACTTGATCGTCGACGATCCCGAGATCGAGGTCGTCTGCGAGACGATGGGCGGCGCGCATCCCGCGTACGAGTTCTCCGTCAAGGCGATGGAGCACGGAATTTCCGTCGTCACGTCGAATAAGGAGGTCGTCGCGACATACGGCGACAAGCTGCTCGAGACGGCGGAAAAGAACAACGTCTCGTATCTCTTCGAGGCGTCGGTCGGCGGCGGCATCCCGCTTATCAGACCGTTCTCGACGTCTCTCGCGCAGGAAAATATCGTCTCCGTCAGCGGAATACTGAACGGAACGACCAATTTCATCCTCTCGAAGATGAAGAGCGAGGGCAGGGAATTTTCCGACGTGCTCGCCGAGGCACAGTCTCTCGGCTACGCGGAAAAAGATCCGACGGCGGATGTCGACGGTATCGACGCGGCGAGAAAGATCACGATACTCGCGGCTCTTGCGACCGGATGCCTTGCGGATGTGGACAAGGTCCACGCGGAGACTGTCCGAAATATCACTCCCGCCGACATAGACGCGGCGGAGAGAATGGGCGGTGCGGTCAAGCTGATCGGCTCGTTCAGACGGACGGACGGCGGCATCTGCCTCTACGTCTGCCCGCAGATAGTGGGGAAGGATAACGCGCTCTCGGGCGTCGACGACGTCTACAACGCGATATCGGTAAAATGTGAGATCACCGGAGACGTGATGTTCTACGGACGCGGCGCGGGGCGTTATCCGACGGCGGGCGCAGTGCTCGCTGACGTGACGGCGATCCTCTCGGGCGCGGCGGCAGCCGAAAAGAGGCAGAAGTTCACGAAGACCGACGGGATCGTCCCGTTTGAGGACGTGAAGTTCTCGTACTACGTCAGAGTCGCGGCGGATTCACCCGCGGACACACTTGAAGCATTCGCAAATCTTTTCGACTTCGCATTCACGATAGACGGCTCACCCGCGGGAACGGTTGAGATCATCTGCGGAAACGCAACAAAGCGCGAGCTCGACTCGGCGCTTGAAAACGTAGGCGGCGTCGAAAGCGTAATAAGGATACTTGAATAAACTTGCCGCGAAGCGGCAAATATCAC
>JAKSPW010000106.1 GCA_024404435.1 Clostridia bacterium
GGATGATCTATGCAATAGGATATGGTATATTTGCCCTGATCAGATGGGTTGTCCGAAAATTCAAAAAATGACAGATGACACTTGTTTTCCTTATTTTTTAATTTTTAGGGCATATATAAAATTTTTGATGATGTATTGCACTTCGTGCGTGATGTTTGCCTTTGACGAGTAATATGCCTGCGGGCGCGTGAGGAATACATCACATAACTTTGCGGCTTTTCCGCAAATCATCACTGTGCCGCAAGGCATAACATCACTTGCCCGATAGGGCAAACATCACTTTCCCCCGGAAATTATATATAATTTCCCTGCCTGATACGCTATGAGACAAAAATACCTGTCGATCAGAGATTCCTCTCTTTTCGGCAGGCATTTTCATTTACTTCCTTATCCACCCGAAGCATTTGTCAGCCTGTTTTTTGATAAGTGCGCACTTACTCACCACAAAGCGGTACTTGTGCTATGAAACTGTCCTTAAGAACAAGTCCCGCATGGCTTCGGCTTTTTATTTTTGAAGAATAAATCTTCAAAAAAGTAAATAATTATCCGCGGATGCCGTCAAAGTGACTTGACAATCCCCCTCGGATGATATATAATAGACTTGTATGTTTTCCGTTTTTTATATACGGAGTAAAAAACGGCATACCTTAAAAGATTTCATGCCGCAAAATCGGCAGAACAATACGACAACCCGAACAAAAAGCAAATAGGAGGCACTAAGATGACGAAATACATCATCTGGGGCGGCATCGCCCTCGCAGCCTTCCTGATCGGACTTATCGTCGGTGTCATCATCCGCAAGGTCAAAGCCGAAAAGAAGATCGGCTCCGCCGAAGCGGAGGCACTGAGGATTCTCAATGACGGAGTTAAAGAAGCAGAAGCGAAGAAAAAAGAAATTCTGCTTGAGGCAAAAGAAGAAATACTCAGCACAAAGGATGAGTTCGACCGGGAGGTCAAGGAACGCAGAGCTGAGCTGACGCGTCAGGAACGCCGTATGGCTCAGAAGGAAGAAACTCTCGACCGCAAGAGCGAGTCTCTTGAAAAGAAGGACGAGCTTCTCATCGAGAAGCTTCGCACAGTCGAGAAAAAAGAAGAAGAAGTCGAAAAGCTGAAGATCGCTCAGCAGGACGCACTCCAGAAGGTGTCCGGCATGACGGCGGATCAGGCAAAGCAGACTCTTCTCGCGATGATCGAAACAGAGATCACGCATGAAAAGGCAATGAAGCTCTCCGAGCTTGAGGAGCAGTTCAAGGAAGAAGCGGACAACAAGGCGCGCGAGGTCCTCTCGCTTGCCATCCAGCGCTGCGCTTCCGATCACGTCGCCGAGATCACCGTCTCGAGCGTACAGCTCCCGAGCGAGGAGATGAAGGGACGCATCATCGGACGTGAGGGACGCAACATCCGCACGATCGAGACTCTCGTCGGCGTCGATCTCATCATCGACGACACGCCCGAGACGATCACGATCTCGTGCTTCGATCCCGTCCGCCGCGAGATCGCCCGCATAGCACTTGAAAAGCTCATTCAGGACGGCCGTATCCATCCCGCAAGGATCGAGGAAATGGTCGAGAAGGCACGCCGCGAGGTCGACAACGCGATCAAGCAGGCAGGTGAACGCGCTACGTTCGAAACGGGCGTACACGGCTTCCCGTCCGACATGATAAAGCTGCTCGGCAGACTCAAGTACCGTACGAGCTACGGTCAGAACGTGCTGAAGCACTCCATCGAGGTCTCGCTCCTCTCCGGCATGCTCGCCGACGAGCTCGGCTGCGACAGCATGGTCGCAAAGCGTGCGGGACTTCTCCATGACATCGGCAAGGCGCTGACGCAGGAGGTCGAAGGATCTCACGTTCAGCTCGGCGTCGAGGTCGCGCGCAAGCACAAGGAATCGCAGGAGATCATCCACGCGATCGAGGCTCACCACGGCGACGTGGAGCCGAAGACGCTGATCGCCATGATCGTTCAGGCGGCAGACGCGATCTCCGCCGCAAGACCGGGTGCCCGCCGCGAGAATCTCGAAAACTACATCAAGAGACTGACAAAGCTCGAAGAGATCGCAAACGAGTTCGACTGCGTCGAAAAATCGTTCGCTATCCAGGCAGGCCGTGAAATCCGTATCATGGTCAAGCCCGAGATGATCAGTGACGATCAGATGGTGCTCGTCGCCCACGATATCGTAAAGAAGATCGAGGCAGAGCTCGAATATCCCGGACAGATCAAGGTCAACCTCATCAGAGAGAGCAGAGCGACAGACTTTGCGAAGTGACCTTATACCCATACGGTCCACAGCATTATACACGTTTACAAAGCAACCCTTTCGGTGTTTACCGAAAGGGTTGTCGGCGTATATCGGGGAAATATACACACGTTTTCTCACAACATAATACACGTTACCTCCCGCCGTATTGGCGGGAATTCGTGTTTTTACGGCAAAAAATGCGTATCGACGTACACACGTACGTATATACAAATACATATTACATTATACACAGGAGGACAGTATCATGACAGTAACACAGTTCGTTCAGAAGTACGGGCAGCCCTACGGAGGCGTTCTTCCGAGAAGCGCATTCACCGAGAAGATCATCGGTGAGCCGATCGAGCTCGACGGCAGCGTGACGCCGAAGGTCGCCGGCATCGCGGTCGACAACCTCGCACGCTACCTGCTGACGGGCGACGGAGAGGAAGCGTTCAAATTCGCGATCAGGGGCGCGGCGCTCTATCCGCGGTACACGGATGAAAAAAAGCTCATCGGCAGGCTCGACGGAGAGACGGTCCGTTCCGCCTGGATTGCCTGCGCCCTCGCGATGTACGAGATAGCCTACCGCATCGGTCCGGCATACAACAGGTCAAAGGAAAAATTCCGTCCGACGAAAGAGGACGCCGAAAAGCTCCTGAAAATGGCGCGCCTCGTCGCCGACACGGTGGGCGACGCCGCCGCGACGGGAGCCGAATTCAAGGGTGCGTACACGACGGTCGTCACGAAAGGCGACTGCGACATCATCTCGCACGACACGCTCTGGGACGTAAAGGCCACGAAAACCGTCCCGAACTCTGCCGCGACGCTTCAGCTCCTCGTGTACTATCTCATGGGGCTCCGGACGGGGCGCGAGGAGTTCCGCGCCGTCACAAAACTCGGCATCGTCAACCCGAGGCTCGGGAAAACGTGGACGATCAGCGTCTCTGATATACCGGAGGACGTCATAAGGGACGTGTCCTCCGGAATCGGATACTGAAAAAAGAGGCTTTTGCCTCTTTTTTTATTGAAAAATATTCATCCTTATGGTATACTTTTATCAGCAAACGATGAGAGGTCAACATGATCGAATTTTTCAAATCAATAACGTGGGCAGAAGACGGCAATAAGGCGATCGGCGTAGGGGCAATGGAGCTCGGGATCCGGTTGTTTCCGGCCAAGAGCCGCGCAGGCATCCAGATCATGCAGATGACCGCGGGCCTCATCTGGATGACGCAGTTTCTCCTGCTCGGCGCGTATACGGGAGCTTTTCTCAACGTCGTCGGCGCGGTCAGGAATCTCATTTATTCCCGCAAGGAAAAAGTAAAGTTTCTGAATTCCCCCGCCGTACCCGCGCTCATCATGACGGCGTTCGTAACCGTCGGAGTGCTGACGTACGATGGCCCCATGAGTCTCCTGCCCGTCGCGGCGATGCTCATTTCGTCCGTCGCGCTTTACATAACGGAAGAACGGAAAATCAGATTCCTTTCCTTCTTCGTCTCTCCTCCGTGGCTCGTCTACGACGCGTACACGGGCTCGATCCCCGGCGTAGCCGCGGAGATCTTCACTATCTGCTCCATCGGGATCGCGATCTGGAGATACGACATCCGAAAAACGAAAAATACGGAAGGCTGACATCGCTTCCGAATAATTTTTATATTGAGAGGTATTACCGTGAAAAAAATTACAAGAATCATTTCGGCACTTCTCGTACCCGTTATGATCCTCGCCGCATCCGTGATCACCGTGTCGGCAAAGGATCTGTATAACGACGTCAAAAGCACCCGCTGGAGTGCCGCCAACATCGCATACGTAACGGAGAAAGGCTACATGACCGGTGTCGGCGGAGGCAACTTCGCGCCGGCAAAATCCGTCACGCGCGGCATGGTCGTCACCGTTCTGTACCGTCTGAACGGATCGCACAAGGTCAGGACGAAGAGCACCTTCAAGGACGTGCCGCGTGACTCGTGGTTCACGGAAGCAGTCGACTGGGCAAGCTTCCACGGTGTCGTAAACGGCACGAGCGAGACGACGTTCTCTCCGAACGCGGACATCTCGAGAGAGGCTCTCGCCACGATGATCTACCGCTACGCCGTCACGACGGGCGTGAAGGAATACGAACCCGGAAACTCCGACGCCGCAAAACGCTTCAATGACTGGGGCAAAGTATCCTCGTGGGCAAAGACCGCGATGGAATGGGCGATCTCGGTGGGACTCATCAACGGCATGACGGAAACTACCGTCGAGCCGAAGAAGACTTCGACCAGAGAGCAGTTCGCGGCTATCCTGCAGAGATACACGGAGAGCAAGTTCGACTATATCTTTGAGGACCTCATGAACGAGATGGCGGACGAAGCCGAAGCGCAGGCAAACGATCTCCTCGAGAGAAAGGCGGCCTCTCCCGACGGCGTCAGCCTTGACAACTGGGGTGAGGGAATGCTCATTCTCGGACTCTTTGAGGCAGGCAGGCTCGATGCAGTCAAAAAATACGTCGACGCATATATCGATTTCGGAGACGTTCCGATGCCCACGGACAGCGGAATACTCGGATACATCGTCTGCTGCATGTATGAGATCTACGGCGAAGAAAAGTATGCGGACCTCGCGGGACAGTTCCTCGCAGGATACGACGACTGGCCGACGGACAAGCTCGGTCAGATCAAATACGACAGCGACAGATCTCCCGAAGCGCAGGACGTCTACGTCGACGGAACGGGATTCGCAACGCTGTTCCTCGCCAAGTACGCCGCCGTCTTCAACGACGCAAAGGTGCGCGATACTGCCATCCTTCAGGTCGAAAACTATCTGAAATACGGCATCTGGCAGCAGTTCGGACTCGTGGCTCACGGATATTCCAACGCCTCCAAGCTCGAGGGTGAGTTCGGATGGGGACGCGGAACAGGCTGGCTGATGCTCGCCATCGCAAGCGTGCTCAGCTTCGACAATCCCGACAGTGCCCTCGTCGAAAAGTGCGCCGACCTTGTGAACAAGACCATGTCGTTCGTGCTCGACACGGATAACTTCTCGTGGAGTCTCAACGTCAAATCCGGCCCGTCCGACACGTCGGCTACCGGTACGATCATGTGGGGCGTGCTCAAGTCAAAAGAAGACGAAGACAGATTCCCGGACGTATCCCTCGAAAGGATCAAGTCCGTTGCCATGAGCTGCCTGCCCGACATTAAGGACGGCGTCGTTTACGGCTCCTCCGGCGGCGCGGGCGGATGGTACGTCTACAGTCCTGCATACGGAAACC
>JAKSPW010000107.1 GCA_024404435.1 Clostridia bacterium
AATAGTAAAGAAAGGAGCGATTTTTCGCTCCTTGTTTTTTATTTTTCTGTTTCTTTCTGCAGTGCGGTCAGGTGTTTTATCATCCATATGTGGAACGGCACGGACACGACAAAGGTGAGAACGTCGGAGAGGGACTGCGTGAGCTCGATGCCGGTGAGTCCCATGAAGCGCGGGAGGATAAGGACGAGCGGAATGAAGAAGATGCCCTG
Organism: Clostridia bacterium; assembly: GCA_024404435.1. Taxonomy (GTDB): domain Bacteria; phylum Bacillota; class Clostridia; order Oscillospirales; family CAG-272; genus RUG11130. The sequence goes on from JAKSPW010000107.1 coordinate 210, forward strand.
CCTGCACGAGGCGAGTATCGTTGCCGGCGTGACGTATCCGAGTCCCTGAAACAGTTGATTGACAAATGTCGAATATCCGAGGACGATGAGCGGAACGCACATATACCGAAGCATCTGACCGCCGATTTTTATGACCTCGGTGTCCCCGCTTCTGAAAAGCGCGATGATGTCGCCCGAGAAGAAATACAGTACCGCGGCTGCGGTGATGCCGTAGACCGTTCCGATGACCGCCGCGACGTTGAACGACTGCTTTACGCGGTCAAAGCGCTTCGCGCCGTAGTTGAAGCCGGCGACCGGCTGAAAGCCCTGACCGACACCGATGAGCATGCTGCGTAGGAGCATATAGATCTTGTTCGCGATGCTGACCGCCGCCACCGCCGCGTCTCCGTACGGGCGGACCGTGTGGTTGAGCAGCGTCGTCGCGATGCTTCCGCGACTCTGACGGAAGACGGTCGGCAGACCGACTCTGAATATGTCGACATAATCGAAAAGCCTGCGGCTCGTCTTTCTCACGTCGACGTGCAGAGACGACTTTCCGGTGATAAAGAACACCGCGAGGATGCCGAACGAGACGATCTGACTGATCATCGTGGCTATCGCCGCGCCTGCGACGCCCATGTCGAAAACGTAGATGAGGAGCGCATCGAGCCCGATGTTCAGTATTCCGCCGCTGCACAGACCGATCATGGAAAGCGACGCTTTTCCCTCGCCGCGCAGGATGTTGTTCAGGACGAACGACGAGCAGAACACTGGCGCTCCGATGAGTATCCACAGCCCGTAATCGCAGGCGTAGGGAAGTGCCGTTTCGGTCGAGCCGAAGAGTCTCATCACGAACGGCAGGTCGATGAGACCGAGCAGCATTATGACGGCACCCATGACGAAGGAGGCCACGAATCCGGAGGTGGCGTAAAGCTCCGCCTCTTCTTTTTTCTTTTCTCCGAGCCTTCGGGAAATGAGGCTCTGCGCGCCCATTCCGAAGCCGTATCCGATCGCCTGAATGATCGACTGGATGGCGAAGACGACGCCGACGGCGCTCGTCGCGGAGTTCCCGAGAGAGGAGACGAAATACGTGTCCGCAAGGTTGTAGATCGACGTTATCAGCATGCTGACGGACGTCGGGATCGACAGCTTCAGCACGAGCGGAAAAACGGGAGATTCCGTCATTTTTATAAACTCGGACTTTTTTGATTCAGACGCGGCACTCACGGACATCATATCCCTCCTTTTCTCTGAAAATATGCCCTGCGGTTTGCCGCAGGGCGTGGCCGTTTTTATTCGAAAAACGCTTTTTCAACGTCGGCGCAGATTTTGTGGTATACGGGTAGGTGAAGCTCCTGCACTTTATACGTTTCGGTTTCCGGAACGCAGATACATACGTCGGAGAGCTCTTTCAGCTTTCCGCCCGATCTGCCGGTAAGCGAGATCACCTTCAGACACAGAGCTTTTGCGACCTTTGCCGCTTCAACGACATTTGCCGAATTTCCCGAAGTGCTGATGCAGATGAGCACGTCGCCTTCTTTTCCGAGTCCGAAGACTCCCTGAGCGAAAACGAGCTTCGGCTCGGCGTCGTTGCAGAACGCGGTGCCGAGCGCGCTGAGAGATGAAAGCGGAATCGCCGGCAGAGCACCCTGGAGAGAGTCGAGAGTGTCGTCGCCGAGAGAACTGCAGCGTGACCTCATCTCATCTTTCTTTTCTTTTCTCAGCTTTCTTTCACTGAGAAAGCCCTTCATCAGCTCACCCGAGATATGCTCACAGTCTGCCGAGCTTCCGCCGTTACCGCACAGCAGCAGCTTGCCGCCGTTTTTGTAGCAGTCGATAAGCATTTCCGTCGCCTGTGCGATCTCTTTTCTGCATTCGCCGAGTGACGGATAGCGGTCATATAATTCAGACATTTCGTTTTCTCCTTTACAGAAGCGCCGTCGACACGGCCGCATAGTCACCGATCTCGTCTCCGAGGCTCGCGGGTACGACCTCGCACACGCCGAGCGAGAGGGGAAGTGCTTCTTTTTCGAGCACCTTTTTACACGGTTCCCACAGCAGATCGCGGGAGCGCGCGAAGATGCTTCCGATAACGATCTTCTCCGGATTCAAAAGGTCGATGAGCAGGGCGAGTCCCCGTCCGAGATGCTCGCCGCAGCTGCGGTAAACCTCAAGAGCCGTTTCGTCACCCGATTCGGCGGCATCGGCTACCGTTTTGGCCGTGACGTCAGAGGGGCCCATGCCTTCTCTGAAATACGCGGGAAGCTTGCCTTCAGCTATCTTTTCGAGAGCTGCGGCGTATCCGAGACGGGCAATACCGCCTCCGCTGCAGAAGCCCTCGAACGAGCCCGCCTTTCCGTATCCGACGGGACCGTCGTCTTCAAGACGGAGGTGCCCCGTCTCTCCTGCCATGTCGTTCGTACCGGTGTATAACCTGCCGTCGAGGATCAGCCCCGCACCGAGTCCGGTGCCGAAGGTGAGGAATATCATGTTGCGGCATCCTTTTCCCGCGCCCCATTTCCATTCGGCGACGGCGCAGGCGTTGGCATCGTTCTGAAGATTTACTTTGACCTTATATCTTTCCTCAAGGACGTCTTTGATGCGGACCTCGTCCCAACCCGTAAGATTGGGAGGGGAGAGTATTATGCCGTGCTTTGAGTCGAGCGGCCCGCCGCAGGAGACACCGATGGCGGCAGGCTTCCTGCCTCCCGTCAGCCCGTCTGCCAGAGCGCAGAGCCTAAATATCATTTCCGTGGGACTCACCGATAGATCGGTCGCGATCTTTTCTTTCCCGAGAAACGTGACACGATCGCCGTCGATCTCGGCGGAAATGACAGCGCATTTCGTCCCGCCTATGTCAAAGCCCAACACGTACATGTCCCGCCCGTCCTTTCCCGCCGCGCAAGGCACGGCAAGCGTTTTTTATATTATATCACGCGGCAGAGGTTTTTTCAAGAATTGACGCGATTTGACCTGTAATATAATAAAAAATCAGCCCCGCGATATCGCGGGGCTGATGAGAGCTTTAATATCTTCCGATCTCTTCAACGGGGATCTTGAAGAAGTCCGCGTCGTCACGGATGCGGTAGTCGCCGATCGCGGGGCAGACGAACAGCGGGTTTTCGGCGACCGTGTAGTCGTGCTCATCCTCGGAGACGAGGAACGGGAAGACGGACTTGTCAGCCGCTGCCGAGCCGCCGATCACGGCGTTGCGCGAGAAGTAGTTCACCGTGGTCAGATAGCATTCCGTCTTGCCGTAGGCCGCGAGATCGTAGCTGAAAGCATACATCTCGGGCCATCTTGCCTTCCACAGCTCGTAGCCGGGAGCTCCCTCCTTCGGGATTACGGACTCGATGTTGCTCTTTCCCGAGCTTCCGTGCTCGATGCGCTCCTCGTCCGTTTCGCTGAAATAGACGTAGTCGTTGACCGTCCTGTAGGAGCCTCCGTCAGGGAAGATCAGTACGTTGTCGTGAAAATCGTTGTCTCTGCCGCCATTCAGCACGACGTTGGTCAGACCCGCGTCGTACAGGATGTTTCCGTATGCGATGTTGCCGTCGCAGCCGTCGAAGTAGATGCCGTATCTCGCGCCGTCCGTGATGTTCTTGATCATGTTGTATCTCACCACGTTGGAGCGGTAAGCGTTGCCCGACCATGTGTAGATCTCGGTGGTCGCCGCAGCACTAAACAACATGTTGTCGAATACGTTGTACTCTATGACCGTGTCGATCGAGCTGTTGAAGCGGATGCCCGCGTGCGCGCCGTTCACGAGCTCGTTGTGCGAGACGACCGCTCCGACGCAGGAGTTGATCTCGATGCCCTGCGCCCAGTATTCGGGCAGGCTGAAGTCGTGCAGATAGTTGTTGTCGATGACGTTATGGCACTCCTCGAGGAGCTTGACGTTCAGGTTGCCTCTGATCGAAATGCCCGTGTCGACGAAGTTCGAGAATTCGCTGTTCTTTACCGTGATATTGTTGCCGACGCAGTTCAGAGCACGGCTTCCGGAGACGTTCTTGACGTTCAGCCTGTCGAAGGTGACGTGACATCCGGCGCTCTCTATCGCCGTGGCACCGGAACAGTTGAACGACAGACCGACGAAATTCAGATAATCCGCGCCCGAGCCGAGAGTAATGAACGTGCCCGAGGTCGGGATCGCGTAGTCGCCCTGCGGGTTGTAGACGTAAAGCACCTTCGTCGAGGGATCGAACCAGTACTCACCGTCGGCGTCGAGCTGATCGGAGAGGTTCGAGAAGAAGATCGTGTCGTGCATTCTGCCTTCGTATGCAAGCACGAACTGATCGAGCGAGTATCCGTTGCCGAACGAGCTCTTTTCAAAGTCGAAGGTGAGGATGTGCGTGTCCTTGTCGTAGCTCTTCACGACGAAGGTATCGACGAGCCAGCCCGTTCTGAGGAAACCGGTCGCCTTCATGCCCTCGATGGTGCGGAAGCCTTCGACTACCTTCGGGAGCGCGAGCTGAAGCTCGATCGACGCGAGCTCGTCGTGGGTCGTCGTCATGTCCGTGAAATAACCGTCGTTGCCGTCGGCGGACTTATCGGGGAATCTCGCTTCCCAGCACACGCCCGCGCCCTTGAAGAGGAGCGATTTTTCGTTCATTTCGTCGACTTTTCCCTTGAGGTCGACCTTGCGGATCGATCCGAAATTCTTTTCTTTGAAGAGATACTCGTCGGATGCGTCGATCTTCCTGAAGTCCGAATTTTTGATGACGATGCCGTTCGAGAACAGTACCTCGCCGTCACCGTAAGCGCAGTACGTGATCGGGGACTCTGCCGTGCCCGCGTCCTCGGCGGTGAAGGTGATATTGTTGAGGTTTCCGTATTCTCCCGCGAAGAACGCGACCTTGCGCTCGCCCGCCTTGTTCAGCGTTCTGACCGCGTCGCGCGCCTTTTCAAACGTTCTGAAAGGATGAGACTTCGAGCCGTCGTTCGAGTCAGAGCCCGAGGCCGAAACGTAGAAATCGGCATCCTCTACGAGAGGATATTCCTTTTCGGTGTAGTGAGAGAACTGCATAGGCTCCTCATAAGCCACGCCGTACTCAAATACCGTCGTGTCGAAGCGGTGCATAATGGCGGCGAACTGCTCTCTTGTCGCCGTGCCGCGCGGATTCAGCTCCGTCGCGGTCACGCCCGTGACGAGTCCGACGGCGTTCGCCCACGACATGGCGTCAAGTGCGTAGTCGTGTATCTTTTTATAGTCGGCGTAGCCCTTGATATCCGCTCTCGCGTCGGT
>JAKSPW010000108.1 GCA_024404435.1 Clostridia bacterium
GCTCCTTGCCGCATTTTATGCACGTTGACGTGCACTTTGCGGGAGCGGCAGTCGGTCTGTCATATGTCTTTTCCATCAGAGCTTTTCGAAAGTACCGCGAAGGACTTTCGTGTCATGCGCGCCTATCGTTCCGGCGGAGATAACGTCTGTGAATATTCCGAGTTCTTCTCCCGTTTCTACGTCGTGAAGCCTGAAGCCGTAACCGTCGCGGACGGAAAGACCGATGTCTGGTGTCCAGAGCTGGATGTCACCGTTCGGCTCGTCGAGATAGTTCGTGAGAGAGAAGACGTACTCGCCGTTTGCCATGTGCTTCATCATGACGGGACCCGTATAATCGCGTCTTGAGCAGCAGACGAAGGGCGGGCGGACGTCGGGATCCTGATCGATGGCGATAAGCTCAGGATCGAGAAGGAGTTTCCTTGATTCGTCGTCGATGTTTCTCACGTCGCAGCCGAGCATGAGAGGTGCTCCGAGCATGCACCAGAGTTTGAAATGCGTCGAGTATTCCGCTGCCGTGCATCCTCCTTCGTCACGGGATATGAAGCCCTTGCCGTAAAGGCCGCAGACGAGCATGTCCATATCGTTGTAGCAGGACGGTCCGGAGAGATTGAAGTTGTTGCACTGATCTCCCGCGATAAACTTGATGATATCGAAACGGTCGGAAATGTCGCCCGTGGAGCGGTACATGTTCGCGCCGACCGAGCGTACCCAGTCGAACATTCCGTCTTCGCCCCAGTTGCAGACGGAATAGAGTATGTCACGTCCCGTCGCACTCAGTGCCATCTTCATTCTGTTGTAGAGAGTCCATCCTTCGAGATTTCTCGGATGGTAGCACCAGTCGTACTTGAGATAGTCGACGCCGTTCTCCGCAAAGAATTTCGCATCCTGAAACTCGTGATCGAGGCTGCCCGGATATCCGGCGCAGGTGAGCGGGCCGCAGCTTGAGTAAATACCGAACTTCATCCCCTTGGAGTGGATGTAATCGGAAAGATACTTCAGTCCGTGCGGGAATTTTTCACGGTCGGGTACGAGGTTGCCGTCTTTGTCACGGCTCTTTTCGGACCACCAGTCGTCGATGACGATGTACTCGTATCCGGCGTCGCGGAAGCCTTTTTCGACCATCGCGTCGCATATCTCGATTATGAGGCCTTCGCTTATTTTGTCGCCGAAGGGGTTGCAGGTATTGAAGCCCATCGGAGGTGTTCTTACGATCATGATTATTCTCCTTTCTCAGACTGTGTACTTGCCGATAAAGACCTTGCAGTCGTGCGGAGCAAGAGGCGTCCAGATAAAGTCGTTGACGCCGTGCAGCTCCTCGCCCGTGAAGACTTCACGCATGTCGAGACTAAAGCCCGCGTTTCTCGTAAGACCGATCTCCCACGGTCTGAAGTCGCCGTTTCCGGCGTCGTCCGAGAAGTTGAACATCGCAAGGGCGAACTCATTGTTCGAAAGATGCTTGAAGTAAGTCGGAGTCAGCTCGCTGTTCGTTGTCAGAATGATCGGGTTTCTGCACTCGGCGTCTGCGTCTATGCGGAGAAGATCCTTGTTCGTGACGAGCTCGACCATCTCCGGACGCATTACGCGTACGTCGTTTCCGAGCATGAGGGGAGAACCCATCATGCACCAGAGAGCGAAATGAGTCTTGTAGTCGGTGTCGGAGCAGGCGTTCGGATGGCCGAGGTCGCCCTGACCGTCCATGCCGCAGATGAGCATGTCAAGGTCGTCGTAGCATCCGGGAGCCGAATACTTTTCTTTTGACCACTGGCTCGTTGCGATATCCTTGACTGACGAGAAGCTCTCGAAAATGTCGCCCGTGGAACGGTAGAGGTGAGCGCCCGTCGAGCGGATCCACTTTTCAACCTCGTCTGCGCCCCAGTTGCAGGCGGAGAAGACGATGTCGCGGCCCGTTGCCTTGAGAGCCATGCTCATTCTGTTATAGTAGTTCCTTCCGACCGCGTTGTGCGGGAAGAAGCAGAAGTCGTATTTGAGATAGTCGACTCCCCAGTCTGCAAACGTTTGGGCATCGAGAAATTCTCTGTCAAAGCTTGCGGGGAAGCCGCCGCAGGTGCGAAGTCCCGCGCAGGAGTACATACCGAACTTAAGTCCGAGAGAGTGTACGTAATCGGAAAGAGCCTTCATGCCGCTCGGGAAGAGCTCGGGATTTGCGACGAGTCTGCCGTCCTTGTCTCTTTCCTTGAGAGACCACCAGTCGTCGATCACGACGTACTCGTATCCGGCATCCTTCAGACCTTTTGAGACGATCGCTTCCGCCGTTTCACGGATAATGGTCTCATTTATGTGAAAATTGAAGGTGTTCCATGAGTTCCACCCCATGGGGGGAGTTGACATTACCATTTTTTCTTCCTTTCTCAGTGGAGTTTCTGATAGCTTCATTCTATCATACCGGCCGGTCAAAGTCAATTCATTTGACAAAAATGCGAAGAAAAAGTATAATAATCCGGGGGGTGAGAGAATGAATGCGGAAACGATTGAAAAAAACCTGAATTATCCGTGCAGGCTTGTATATTTTGACTCCGTTCCGTCTACGAACGACACGGCGAAGGAGCTTGCTGCGTCCGGTGCGCCCGAGGGCACTCTCGTCGTCGCCGCTTCCCAGACCTCGGGAAGGGGCAGAATGGGGAAGAGCTTCTTTTCTCCGGGCGGGACGGGAGTCTATCTCAGCCTTGTTCTGAGACCCCGCGGAGAGGATGCGCTGAAGATAACGACCCTCGCCGCCGTCACGACCTCCGAAGCGATAGAAAAAGTGACAGGAAAGGTGACGGGCATCAAGTGGGTGAACGACCTCTTTCTTGACGGGAAGAAGGTCTGCGGCATTCTTGCCGAAGCAGTGCGCGACTACGTTGTGCTCGGCATCGGGATCGACCTTTTCGAGCCTGAGGACGGCTTCGGAGAACTATCCGATATCGCCGGCGGCATCCTTCCGTACCTGACGGCGGACGACGAAAGGCTCGCACGCCGCGGGGCGGAGACGGCAAATTGCTTTTTTAAAAGATATTCGGGCGGCATCACGGATTTTTACGAAGAATACAGAAAAAAACTGTTTATCATGGGAAAAGAATTGACCGTCACGTCGTCCGACGGTACCGAGACCGTGACGGCAGCAGACCTCGACCGTGATTTCCGACTCATCGTGCGCGGAAAAGACGGCTCGGAGAGGACACTTTTTTCGGGAGAAGTGAGCCTGAAGCTCTGAAAAAACCTTAAATTTGAAAATGGTCTTGAAAAAAGCGGTAAAATAAGTTATAATAACAGACAGAAATCAAACGGAAAGGAAAAAACAATGTTTTATTTTCTTGAAGGCGAACCCCAGAATACCGGCGGCAGCGCAATAATCACGATAGTCATGCTCGTGGCGATGATCGCAATTTTCTACTTCCTCATGTGGAGACCGCAGAAGAAGCAGGAAAAACAGACCAAGGCCATGCTTGATTCACTTGCAGTCGGTGACGAGGTCACGACGATCGGCGGCATCATCGGCAAGGTAGTCTCCATCAAGGAAGAGACCGTCCTTATCGAGACAGGCAGAGACAAGACGAGGATCCGTTTCCTCCGTACTGCCATCCGCAACATCGACGTCAAGGCCGAGGACGCGGAATAAGTAATAAAAGAACGCTCTCCCGAATAGATATGTCATGACATATCTGCGGGGGAGCTTTCGTTTCCCCGGAACGGGGGAAATATGGATAACTTTGATTTCATATCTGCGCTTCGCTCGATCCTGATTTCGGTACTTTCCGCGGCGGTACTCGGCGTATTGCTGTCCGCAGCTTCTGCGGCTGCCGCACTCGGCAGCGACGATCCCGATTCACTTACCGCGCCTCTTTCACTTGCCTCGCTCGGCATTTCGGCTCTTGTCTGCGGAGCGAGTTCGGCAAGACTGTCCGACGGAGAGCTGCCATGGGCACTTGCGGGTATCCTGTCGGGCTCGCTCTTCGGGATCCTTCTTTTTGCAGTCAGCTTCGTCCCCGTCTCGTCGGGTTCCGATTTTATCGGGGGCAAAAGGCTCGTTTTCACTTTTCTCGTCATCCTCTGCTCGTTTATCGGAGCGGTCGTCGGCAGGAAAAGGGGAAAAAAGCGGACGTCTTACGTGAAGAGGCTCGGGAAAAAACGCAGATAATGCCGTTGACATCGGCGTCTTCGGGTGATATAATCAAGAAAACTCAAAAAATGGAGACAGAATATGAAAATCCGTGACGGAATATCGGAGCTTATCGGCAACACACCGCTTATGCGGCTGAACAATTATATCAGGGACAATTCACTTGAGGCTGACATCCTCGCTAAGGTCGAATTCTTCAATCCCGCGGGAAGCGTCAAGGACAGAGTAGCAGCACACATGATCGAGACGGCTGAAAAAGAGGGAAGACTCCGTGAGGGCTCCGTCATCATCGAGCCGACGAGCGGAAACACCGGAATCGGACTTGCCGCAGTCGGCGCTGCAAAAGGATATAAAGTAATTCTCACGATGCCGGATACGATGAGTGCCGAGAGACGCGCGATACTGAAGGCATACGGCGCCGAGATCGTTCTGACCGAGGGCGTGCGCGGAATGTCCGGTGCGATAGAAAAGGCAGAGGAGATCGCGGCCTGCACCGACGGCGCCGTCATCATGGGACAGTTCACGAATCCCTCGAATCCCGAGTCGCATTATCTCACGACCGGTCCCGAGATATGGGAAGACACCGACGGCAAAATAGATATTTTCGTCGCGGGCGCGGGCACGGGCGGAACTGTATCCGGCACGGCAAAGTATCTTAAGGAAAAGAATCCCGATATCAAAGTCGTCGCTTTCGAGCCGTCGGGCTCACCGTTCATAACCGAGGGCAGGGCGGGTGCCCACAGACTCGAGGGAATAGGTGCGGGATTCATCCCCGACAACCTCGAACTTTCCCTTATAGACGAGGTGCTGACCGTCTCGAACGAGGATGCTTTCCGTGCGGGACGCGCACTCGCAAGGCGCGAGGGACTTCTCGTCGGTATCACGTCGGGCGCATCCGTCCACGCGGCGGCGGTCCTTGCACGCCGTCCCGAAAACAAGGGTAAAACGATAGTCTGCCTCCTTCCCGACACGGGAACGAGATATCTGTCGGGCGAAATGTTCGACGATTGACTTTTTTCGCGAAAAAGCATTGACAAATATAAGTCTGTGTGCTATAATTACCGCATTAAAGGCGAAGACGAAGAGTGTGCTTCTGATTTTTCCTCAGAGAGACGGCGTTCGGTGCGAGCCGTCGATAGATCTTTTGCATTTGTAGCTTCAGAGCCGGGAAGAAGAAAGGGCGACCGAGTAGAACTTCCCCGTGACTGCCGCGTGAGAGCATAGGAGTTGGCTGACTCCGA
>JAKSPW010000109.1 GCA_024404435.1 Clostridia bacterium
CTTCTCAGCCTGCTACCGAGTCCCTGGTTGCCACCCTGCGCGGCACTCAGTTCGACACCGGCTTCGATATGGACCTGCTGAGCAAGCTGGCTGAGCATTTCCGCGGTGTTGCCGATCGTCTGAAGAAGTATTTCCTTATCCATGGTGTTCTCCTTAATTTATCTCCGGCAAGTCCTTCGGTGCGTAGCCGAACATGAACTCGTACGTTTTTTTGTATTCTTCAAGAGCCGCCCTCGATTTTTTGTCGTCTCTCGTTCTTTTTAAGTGTCCGCGAAGCATGACGTTCTTCGGAGTGTCCTCCGGATCGATCAGCTCCGTTGCGTCGGTGTCGTAACCCGCCGCCTCGAGGCGCATGAGTCTCAGCGCGTCGGTCGCCGCGGTACAGAGCTTCTGTCTCAGAAGCGGACGGCGTCCGATGAAGTCGAGCGTCGGGCAGTCCATCTTTTCGTTCAGCTCGTGGTGACAGCACGGAGTCGACAGAATGATCTCTGCACCGTACTTTATCGCGCATTCGAGCACCGCGTCCGTCGCCGTGTCGCAGGCATGGAGGCTTATAACCATGTCGGGGCGGTGAGGAGGCGTATACTCAAAGATGTCGCCGCAGACGAACTGCATCCCGTCAAAGCCGCATTTTGCGGCAACGTCTCGGCAGTAGTCCATGACGCTCTTTTTGAGGTCGACGCAGTACATTTCCACGTCGCGTCCGAGCACGTTTTTTATCGTATGATACGCCGCGAAGCTGAGGTAGCTTTTTCCGCAGCAGAGGTCTGCAACGTATACTTTTTCTTTTTCGTGGAGCTTTGCGACTGCCTCCGTTATGTACTCGGAAAAGCGGTTGATCTGACGGAACTTTGCTCCCATCTTGTCTCTGACTCTTCCCTTTTCGTCGGACACGCCGATCTCAAAGAGGAATCTTTCCTCACCTGTCAGCAGGTGTTTTTTCGTTCTGTTGTTGCCGTCAGTGGGCTTGTCTGCAGCGGCGTTCAGGTCTCCGTGGCGGATGAGAGTTACTTTCTCTCCGTCCTTCGACGACATGAGGGAAGCCGAGCCTCCCGCCGCTTTCAGATCCGCACGTCTGAAATCCTTCAGAAGTGAAAGAACCGCATCCGTGACTTTTTCCGTGCTCACGTTATCGTGAGTCACCCTGCCCTCGGTGAGAAAGGTCTCGAACTGAACGACAAGGCGTCCCGAAACGTTCTTCGGCGTGCCTTTGACCTTCAGTCTGTCGCCCTTTGACGCCGGACTGTGAAAGACAACGTTTTCAAGCGAGCCTGCCTCCGCGCACGAGGCGCAGATCGCGGCAAATTCGGAAGTCTTACCGTTCATCTTCTTTTTCTTCCTCTGATACGGGCTTTCTGTCCTTGACCTTGAAGCTGATCTTGCTTTCTTCTCCGTTCATGATGCGTTTGATGTTCTCTCTGTGGGCAAAGACGCAGATCGCAGCGACGATAATCGCCGCAAGCACCGAGAAGCCCTTGAGTCCGGCTCTGTCGAGGAGGATCGGATAAACCATGAGGCAGATGACCGATCCGAGAGAGACGTATTTCGTCGCTATGACGATGACCGCGAAAAGAACGAACAGAGAGACGAATATCCACCACGGCCCGACCATGAGGATCATGGCTGCCGCGGTAACGACGCCCTTTCCGCCTCTGAACTTAAAGTAGCACGGGAAAATGTGTCCGAGAAAGCAGAAGAGCCCCGCAAGGATCGCGCCGTGATACCCGAAGAAGACGAGTCTGCCGATGAGAGAGGCGACGACCGCCTTCAGAAAATCTCCGGCAAATGTGAGTACCGCCATCTTTTTGCCGTAGGTGCGCATGATGTTGGTCGCGCCCGCGTTTCCGCTTCCGTGAAGCCTGATGTCGTCGTGATAATAGTTCTTCGACACGATTATCGAAAAATTCACGCTTCCGATGAGGTAGGATATAACCATGCAGAGCACTACCGCAGCTATAGTTACGGCAAGTCCCGCGGTCTCGCTTAATGAATTGGCCTTGAAGAACTGATTGAGCAGTCCCTCTTTCCAGACAGTCATGAAGTCCATTTTAATCCTCTTTTTCGCCCTTCTGACGGATTATCAGCTTGATCGGCGTTCCCTTGAAGCCGAAGGTGGTTCTCAGACAGTTTTCGATATATCTCTGATACGAGAAGTGGAAAAGCTCGGCTTTATTGCAGAAAATTACGAAGGTCGGCGGTGTCACCGCGTTCTGCGTCATATAATATATCTTGAGTCTGCGTCCCTTGTCCGACGGCGGCTGAACTCGTGCAACGGCATCTGCGAGAACGTCGTTGAGCATACCGGTGGACACGCGCATCGTCGACTGACCGCGGACGTACACAACGTGCTCGAAGAGCTTGTCCACTCTCTGTCCCGTTTTCGCGGAGATGAACAAGAGAGGCGCATAAGTCATGTATGACAGCGCGTCGTAGACCTTCTTCGTGAAGTCCTTCGTCGTCTCGTTGTCTTTGTCGATCGTGTCCCACTTGTTGACACATATGACGGACGGTTTGCCCGCCTCGTGAGCAAGTCCCGCGATCTTTTCGTCCTGCTCCGTGATGCCCTCATTCGCGTCGATCATGATGACGCAGACGTCGGCTCTCTCTATCGCCATTTTTGCGCGGAGGACACTGTATTTTTCTATTCTGTCATCGACTCTGCTCTGACGGCGGATACCGGCGGTGTCGATGAAATTGAACTTGCCGTATTCGTTCTCGACGTACGTGTCGATGGCGTCTCGCGTCGTACCGGGAATGTTCGAGACGATGAGTCTGTCCGTTCCGAGTATCTTGTTGACGAGCGAGGATTTGCCCGCATTCGGCTTGCCGATTACGGCTACGTTGATAACGTCGTTATCTTCTTCATCCGTGATGAAGTCGGGCAGACAGTCGAGAGCCGCGTCGAGCACGTCGCCGCTTCCGCTTCCGTGGAGTGCGGAAAGGGCTATCGGCTCGTTCTCGAAGCCGAGTGAATAGAAATCGTAAAACTCCGGTGCCACGTCACCGACTCTGTCGGATTTATTGATGCAGGGGATGACGGGCTTGCCGCTCTTTTTCAGCATGAGAGCGATGTCCATATCATCTGCGAGCAGTCCCGTGCGGATGTCGCACACGAAAAGGATGACGTCCGCGGTGTCGATCGCGATCTGCGCCTGCTCGCGCATTTTCGAGAGGATCACGTCGTCCGTCTTCGGCTCGATGCCGCCCGTGTCGATGACGATCAGCTTCTTGCCGCGCCACTCCGTCTCACCGTAGATACGGTCGCGGGTGATGCCGGGCGTGTCTTCGACTATCGCGCGTCTCTCACCTATAAGCTTATTGAAAAGTGTGCTTTTACCGACGTTCGGTCTGCCCACTATTGCGAGTACGGGTTTTGCCATGTTAGTCTCCTATTCCAAGAAGTGCAAGAAGGAATTCTCCTCCGTCGCACTCGGTAAACTTTATTTTAACTCCGAGTTTTTCTTCAAGCTCCGCGGGCGCCATGCCGTCGAGGAAGAGGTCTCCCTCGGCGCGGAGCATCGTGCGCGAGAGAAGCAGCTCGTCTCCGAGATCACATCCCGCGAGAGACGAAAGATCCGTGCCCGTGAGAAGCCCCGTGACGGTGACCTCTCCGCCGAAAAACTCGTTTTTTACTTTGTAAACGTCGACCTTCAGTCCCTTTGCCGCATCGGACAGCTCGGCCGCGAGCATCTTTACCGTCCCGTAGGCGGCCTCGCCGGTCGCAACGGAAACGTGACGGCTGACGGACAATTCTTCATCCGACAGAGTCTCGGACATGAAGCGGAATTCATGGATGAAGCTCGAAAGCATGCCGACGCCGTTCTCTATCTGAGTGAAGTCTCCCCAGAAATCAAAGTCCGGAAGCGGTGTGCCGCTTTTGACGTAAAACTCATCGGAAGCAAAGAAAATTCTCTCTCCGAACTTTTTCTCACATTCGTCGCCGAATCCCGTGACCTGTCTTATCACGTCACGGCACTCGTCTGCGGTGAACGGCTCGAGCGGGTAAAGCCCCTCGCGGTGTCCCGTGAGTCCCGCAGGCACGACGGAAACGCTGTCGAGCGCGGGATAGTATGCCGTGAGGTCACGCATCGTGCGGTCAAGCTCCGCGCCGTCGTTTATGCCGCGGCAGAGGACTATCTGCCCTCTCAGCTTCGTGCCGGCAGAGGCGAGGTCTCCGAGATACGAGAGCACCTCTCCCGCGCGTTTATTTTTCATCATCTTCACGCGCAGCTCGGGGTTCGTCGTGTGGATCGACACGTTGACAGGCGAGATGTGCATCTCGATTATGCGGTCAACGTCTTCTTTTTTGAGATTTGTGAGCGTGATATAGTTTCCGTGCAGGAAGCTGAGGCGGGAGTCGTCGTCCTTGAAGTAGATGCTCTCCCTCATTCCCTTCGGATTCTGGTCGATGAAGCAGAAGATGCATCCGTTTTCGCATCTTTGCTTCCTGTCCATCAGCGGTGTCTCGAACTCGAGTCCCACGTCGTCGTAGGTCTCCTTTTCGATCACGGCTTCGATGATCTCCGCGCCGCGGTGGAGCTTTAAGACCACCTTTTCGTCGGCAAGGCGGAAGCGGTAATCGAGAACGTCGCGTATCTCGCACCCGTTGATCTCAAGCAGCACGTCGCCCGTCCTAATCCCCGCTTTTGCGGCTCTCGACGACGGCAGAACGCTCGTTATCGTCACCAAATTCATCCACCTCCCGACAAAATTCCATAATAGCCCATTATCATTCATTATATTATACACCAAAGGCGCCCGTCGGTCAAGTTTTATGCCCGATTTTTTGGGGTAAATTCCGCGATTTTCGCGCTTTTTGAGCACGGGGGAAAAATATGTGCTATAATAGAAAAAAAGGATGTGAGCAAAAATGAGTTTGAGAAACATTCCGACAGCCCTTGCAGTTATAGTTTTGGGGATACTTTATAAAAAAGAGATCATATCCGGTGGGGTGTTTTTTGCCGTCATCGCCGCGCTTGCCGCCGTTTACGTCATCATTGGCACAGTGAAGTTCGCGGCGGCAAAGAAAAAGACCTGCACCTGCCCCAAATGCGGCGGCGTGATGAGAGGCTGTACCGACGTTGAAGTAACAAGTTCAGACGGATGGTCGGGAGGTTTTGCCCCAAAGGGAATCCGGTACGGGCACAGCGTCGAAAAACGACTTGGCATTATAATGAAATGCGAGTCATGCGGACATACGATAAAAAAGGATCAATGAAAATGCTACGGGTGGATAAGGATGTTTTTTTGTTTTGTACAGTAAAATCAGATATAAGAGATATTGACAAATCAGAATTTGTAGAGGTTCTTTATGGAAATAAATTTTGATTTCTTGCTTTCGGGCTGTA
>JAKSPW010000011.1 GCA_024404435.1 Clostridia bacterium
TCGACCGTACTAACGGATATCACTACCTCGGTGTTTATAACATGAGCACCGGACACAGCAGCTGCTACTGGCCCGCAACCGAGCAGTATCTGCAATACCTCGGAGATATGGGAATAGACGTCGGGGCGCACTTCATCGCCTACGACGGATACTTCAACGACGACCTTGCAGAGGGAGCGTACAGGTTCCCGGAAAAATAATAAATAGTCAAAAAAGCACCCGAAAGGGTGCTTTTTTAAGTTGATTTTTATTTTTATTTATTCAGATTCTCGAGCATTTTTTTCGTCTTCCTCTTTTTGCGGAGGATAGGAAGCACGACTGCGCACACGATCAGTACGATCGCGGCGGCGAGGAGGGCATAGTCGAGCGTTATCGGATATTCGTCACCGAAAAGGACGCTGCGGCGGACTCCCATTTTGAGAGGCTTTGTTCTGACCGTCATTTCGCCTTCGTAGAACTCTTTTTCCTCAAGAGAATCGAGGCTGTCGCCTGCCATCAGCTTAACGTTCCGTATCTCAAGAAGGTTGTCCGACAGAAGTGCACCGAGGGGAGAGGTGACTTCGATCTCTGCACGGTCGATCACAAGAAGATGAGAAGCGTGAAGTGACGAACCCGTGCCGACGCTTCCGCCCGTGACGCTGACCGTTGCGGCGGAGACGGCATAGTCGGCGGAGTTTATCGCGAACGTGCCGCCCGTGAGCGAGACGTCGGCGCAGTCGGCGAGAATGCCCGTCCCTGCGGTGATCTCATACGTTCCGCCCGTGAAAAGAATCTTGTGGTTGGCGTTTGTGCTGTACGAGTAGATACCGCCGTCTGCGGCTTCGATGATCAGCTTTCCGTCGCCCTCGAAGATCGCGTTTCCGGGGCAGCCGATGCCGTATTTGCCGGCTTTGATGCGGTTCGTGCCGTTCACGATGACACGGGCACCGGCGGGGATCTTCATGCCGAAGTCGTCGCCTGTCACGATATCGAGCCCTTCGAGCGTGAGTGTGTCCTCGGTATTGGACCAGTAGTAGCCGTCACCCGAAAGGTTTCTGTCGGCCTTTGCGAGGTTTACCGTGCCTTCGTATACCGCTGAGACGGTGAGGCACAGTGAAAGAGTGATAATTGCTGTTATAAACAGGCAGAGTACCTTTTTCATTTTATTTTTCCTCCTTCAAGAAGCGGATAAGTGAAGAGATCGCGCAGGGAAGTCTGAAGACGAGAGCTTCGGAAATCCCAAGGCAGATGACGTACGGCGTGATCGACGTAGCGGCGCCGCGGGTCAGATAGTCGCAGAAAAGCGAAATAAGGATCATCAGCACCGAGCAAATCACGGGAAAAGCCGCGGCAAGTCCTCGCGAAAAGCCGAGCTTTACGACGTCAAAGCTTACGGACAGAGACGAGATCACCGTGAAGAACAGGAGCACGGCGCAGATGATGAGACTGTACTTAAATATCATCACGAAGTTGTCGTGCATGATGCTTCCGGCTCCCTCATCGTGAGCGCCGAACACGACTCTGACCATGATGATCCCGATGATGCCGAGCAGAGTGAGTGCCGACTCGATGCAGAGCCTTATCGGAAAACCCTTTTTCAAAGCAGTATATCCTCGAGCTTTCTCTTCGGAACGAAGTGGAGTCCCGCGTCGTCACGGAAGTATTTCGTGTCACCGTCTTCGCCGACGGAGCAGAGTATCGGGAACTCTTCGGGCGAGCCGAGAGCGATGAGAAGCACGGGATCGCAGGTGCGCGGGAGCATGAACAGCTCGGCTGCGGCATCCTTGTCGAATGCGCCGATCATGCAGGAGGCGACGTCGCGCTCGCGCGCCGCGAGATTTATGGCCTCGGCTGCTATGCCGACGTCAATCGTGGAGTAAAGGCCCGCTTCGCAGACGCTTTTGTCGTGACAGATCATGATGAACGCCACGGGACCGTGTCCCTCCGGAGGAAGCTTTATGTCCTTGAAAAATCCCGCCCATTTCGTGAGGGCAAGCAGAGATTTTACCTCGTTTTCGTCATTGACGATCTTATATTTGAGCGGCTGTCTGTTTGCCGCGGACGGGCTGATACGTGCCGTGTCAACGAGGTATTCGAGCGTTTCACGGCTGATCTTCTTCGTCTCGTCGAACGTTCTGACGCTCCTGCCGATAAAGGCGAGCTGATTTATGTTGTCGTAAACCATTTTATACCCTCGTATATCTTTCAACTATCGCGAGAAGGATCTCTACCGACTTGTCCATGCCCTCGACCGTGACGTGCTCGAACGGTCCGTGGAAAGCGTAGCCGCCCGTGCCGAGATTGGGGCAGGGGATACCCATGAAGCTGATGCGCGCGCCGTCCGTGCCGCCTCTGACGGGATTGGATATCGGCTCGAGCCCGACCTGCCTGATCGCGTCTCTCGCGTATTCCACCGTGAACATGTTATCTTCGATTATCTCGCGCATGTTGCGGTACTGCTCTCTGACCTCGAGCTTCACCGTGCCCTCGCCGTACTTCTCGTTCATCACCTTCTCAACGTGGTGCAGAAGGGCGATGCGGGAGGTCATCATGCCGGCGTCGTGATCGCGGATGATGTATTCGAGCTCCGCCTTTTCGACGGTACCCGTAACTCCGCAGAGGTGGTAGAAGCCCTCGTAACCTTCGGTGTTTGCGGGAGTGTCGCACGCCGGCAGCATCGAGACGATCTCGTGCGCGACGAGTGCGGCGTTTATCATCATGCCTTTTGCGCTTCCGGGATGGATGTTCCTGCCGGATACGCTGAATACGGCGGCGTATGCGTTGAAGTTTTCAAACTCGATCTCTCCCTCGCGTCCGCCGTCCACGGTGTATGCGGCAACGGTGCCGAAGGAGTCGGCGTCGAAATGATCCGCGCCCTCACCGATCTCCTCGTCGGGCGTGAAGCAGACGGATATCTTTCCGTGCGGGATGTTTTCGGTGATGAGCCTTTCGAGCATCGTCATGATCTCGGCGACTCCGGCCTTGTCGTCGGCTCCGAGCAGAGTCGTACCGTCCGTCGTGATGAGAGTCCTTCCCGCGAGTGACGGAAGGTAAGTGAATTCCGCGGGATCGAGGACGAGTCCCGACTCGCCGAGCGCGACGGCGCCTCCGTCGTAGTTCTCGATGATTTGCGGCTTTACGTTATTTCCCGGGAAATCGGGGGAAGTGTCCATGTGCGCGATAAAGCCGACGTGAGGCACGTTTTCGAGTCCCGTGGTCGCTTCCAGAGTGCACGTGACGTATGCGTTTCCGTCGACCGAGGCGTCCTCTATCCCGAGCTCCTTCAGTTCACGGCACAACTCGTCCGCGAGAACTCTTTCGGACTCGCTCGAGGGAGTCTTTCCCGATCTTTCGTCGCTCTTCGTGTCGAACGCGACGTATTTCAGAAGTCTGTCTACAGCTTTCATATATACTCCTTAAATTCCGATCTCGCGTACGGTCTCCGACAGGACCCGCCCGATCTTTTCGTGTATAGCGAGATCGGCGCCTTTGTCGGCTCCCGTGGGAGTCAGATTTATCAGTACGATTTTTCCGCCTGCGTATCTCGTGAGAGATGCCGCGGGATAAACGGCAAGGGAAGTACCGCCGACGATGAGCAGTCTGCTCTCCGCGACGGCGCGGACGGCGGATTCAAACGCTCCCTCGGGGAGCGCTTCCTCGTGTAGGGTCGCGTCAGGTCTTATTATGCCGCCGCGCTCGCCTCGCGGACCGCCATTTGAATTCAGCATCGCGTCCACGGAATATTTCTTTCCGCAGCGGACGCAGTGATTGCGAAGCGAGCTTCCGTGAAGCTCGATCACGTTTTTACTGCCTGCCGCGGTGTGGAGCCCGTCGATGTTCTGGGTCACGACACACGAGAGAAGTCCCGCCTCTTCGAGCTTTGCAAGCGACAGATGAGCGTCGTTCGGCAGAGCGTCGGGGTAGAGGAGCTTTTTCCGGTAGAAATCGAAGAACGCTTCGGGCTCTGCCTCGAAATACGATCTGCTGACGAGCACCTCGGGCGAGAGACGACCGTATTTTTCCGAATAGATGCCGTCGGCACTCCTGAAATCGGGTATGCCGCTTTCGGTCGAAACGCCGGCACCTCCGAAAAACACGGTTTTTCCGTCTGCTTCTTTAATGAGTTTTGCAAGTTCGTTCATATCATATACCTTATTTTCCGTATACGGTGATGACGTATTCCTTCCCGCCGAGGGTAAAGACGAGCTCGTTTTCACCGTTCTTTACGTCATATTCCGCGGTAAAGGCGCCGCCTTTTTCGCGGCTCACGGGAACGCCGTCAAGCGTCAGCGGAAGCGTCGGGTCGGAGGTACCGCCGATCGTCGCGGTTCCTGTGGGATATTCGTTTGAGTCAAGTGCCACGCTGCCCGCGGAGCAGGGCGCAAAGTAGGCTATTTTCTTATCAAAGACAGCGGAAAGCTCGTCGGAGATACCGCAGAGGTTCTCCGCGATGTCGGCATATCCGTAGAAGAGGCTGCCCTTGTACGAGAGGCATTGCCTTGCCGCTTCGACCTGCTTTGTCATCTCACCCGACGGTGAGTCCCAGTCCTCGTATCTGTACGCGCCGTGCGCGATCAGAAAATCGACTCCGGTGCCGTCGAGAGAGGCGTTCCACCAATCGTTCAGAACGCCGAAGGGAGCGGCATTTTCGTCGAACGACCAGTATATCTGCGGGGCTATGTAATCGACGTATCCGCCTTTCGCCCACGCGAGCGTGTCGCAGTAAAGCGATTCGTATGTCTCGAAACCTCTTGTCGCTGAGCCGCCGTTTTCGCCGTCGTCGTTCTGCCAGACGCCTCCGGGAGAGACACCGAACAGACAGTCTTCTCTGACGGACTTCACCGCGTCGTAACAGCTTTTGACAAGTCCGTTTATGTTTTCGCGCCTCCAGTCGGCAACGCTTCCCGAACCGTACTTTTCAAAGGTATCGGCATCGTCGAAATCGGCGCCTCCCGTCGGGTACGGGTAGAAATACTCGTCGACTACGTCGCCGTCTACGTCGTATTTCTCTACGATCTCGCGCACTCCGTCGGCAACGTATTCCCTGACCTCGGGGATGCCCGCGTTGAGATACAGCTTACCGTCGGCGTATTTGACCGTCCAATCGGGATGGAGCACTGCGGGACTGTCATCGGGCAGGGTCGACTCCGAGTCGGGAGACACGGTGACACGCAAGGGATTGACCCACGCGTGAACGGAAATGCCTCTTTCGTGAGCCTTTTCGGTCAGATAGGCGAGAGGATCGAAACGGAGAACTCCGTCGTGGGACAGAAAAGACGACACGGGGAAGAGCTCGCTGTCGTACAGAGCATCGCAGGCGGGACGGACCTGAAAGACCACCGTGTTGAGAGAACATTTCTCACAGTTGTCGAGGATCACGTCAAGTTCATCGGCGAGTGAAGCTTCGTCGAGCCACGCGGACGAGGGGTAATTTATGTTGAATACGGAGGCGATCCACACGCCGCGCACCTCGTCGCGGCATTCGCCGACGGACACCGTGCGCGAGGACGGCACGTCGTCGTCAAGACGGGGCATAGACTCTCCGTCTGCCGCTGCACACGAGCAGAGAAGAGCGAGAAGCAAAATGATGACAAGACAAAAACGTTTCACCGCGGCGGGCCTCCTTTTTATTTCTTCTTATTATTTTATCACAAATCCTCCCCGCGGTCAATCGTGAAATAAACGTTTTTTGCCCCAAACCGATTGTTGAGCGGAAACGGTGCTGCATGCAAGACAAAAAAACAGTTCCGGAAAACCGGAACTGTTTTGGAAAAACCGTCTTTCAGTCCTCATACGTCTCACTCATTCGAGCAAAATCCATATACAGGCACGGATCGACGTTGATCCCGTCGACCTTCAGCTCGAGATGAAGGTGCGGCTCCTCCTCGCACTCGATGAGTGCCGTGTCTCCGACCGCGCCGATAACGTCACCGATCTCCACCTTGCTTCCGACTGCGATGCCATCGGGTGTCTCTTCGGCAAGATTGCGGTAGATCGTCTCGATCCCGCTCGAATGAGTGATGCTGATGCTTCTGCCCATCATCGGGTCGTCCCAAATCGAGGTCACGATACCTCCGGCACACGCTCTCACGGGATCGCCGGGAGCAGACGTCAGATCTACTCCGACGTGAGTACGGTAGTCCTCCATCGTGATCGAATAAACGGGGATCTCAAGACTGCATTCGTTCAGCATTGCTCCGTCCGTGGGAACGTCGAAATCTATCTCGTCGACCGTGAGAGAAACGGGCTCGGCATCCGACGGAATCGTGTCGATCACGTCTTCCGTTGCGGGTGAAGTCTCGCTTTCGGGGAGAGGCTTCGGTGCTTTCGCCGTTTCCGTCGAGGCGGCTGTATCCGTGCCGAAGGACGGCGTCTTAACACGCTTTGACGCGACGCTCGCGAGGACCGTGAAAATCACGGCGGCGACGACGAGAAGAACGAGGCTGATTATCAGCATGGTGCTTTGATTTTTCTTTTTTGCTGTCATATATTTTTTTCCTTTCAAGGCGCTGCCTTATCCTTAACTTCAAGTTTATTCTTGCCACCTTGCGTTCATATATGCAGGAAAGTGCAACTTTTTTGCATGAAAAAAGAAAATTTCGTTTTTTGAGTTTACAAAACCGAAATATTGTAGTATACTATAATATATTTGAAAACGGCTGTGACCGGGAAGAAAAGAACCGATTCCGCAAAGAGAGCGGCGCGACAGGTGAAAGCGCCGACGGAATAGTTCCTCTGTGCGCCCGTGAGCCTACCCGCAAGGGCGTTTTGCCGCGTTAAGGCATCGAGTGATAAACGAGAGTGGAACCGCGGACACCGCCTCTTACGGGAGTGCGGTATTTTTTATTTCCCGAAAGGAAAAACCATGAAGATCAAGATCTCTTTAAAGGATCCGAAAAAATTTAATATACGCGAAAAGGTCACGGGAGCGATAAACGAGGTGCGCGACGACGTCGATGCGATCCTCGCCAGAGACCCTGCGGCAAAGAGCCGTCTCGAGGTGCTGACGCTCTACTCGGGACTTCACGCCCTGCTTATGTACCGCGCGGCGCATAAGCTGAACTGCGACGGTCACGAGTACGTTGCACGAATGATCTCGCAGAGCGCTAAACTGCTCACCGGAATCGAGATACACCCCGGTGCCGAGATCGGGCGCGGGCTTTTCATAGACCACGGCAGCGGAGTCGTGATCGGTGAGACCACCGTGATCGGCGACAACTGCACGCTCTATCAGGGAGTGACGCTCGGCGGCACGGGCAAACAGACGGGAAAGCGTCATCCGACGCTCGGCAACAACGTCATGGTAGGTGCCGGAGCCAAGCTTCTCGGTGCGTTTACGGTCGGAGACAACTCAAAGATCGCCGCCGGAGCCGTGGTGCTCAAGGACGTCCCCGAAAACTGCACTGCAGTCGGCATACCCGCCAAGATCGTCGTAAAGGAAGGCGTCAGGGTATCGGACGTCGACCTCGACCAGGTCCACATCCCCGACCCGATAGAAGACGAGCTCACGAAGCTCCGACTCCGCATTGAAGAGCTTGAAAACAAAGTAAAGGATTGATAATATGAAACTGTATAACACACTCACGAGAGAAAGAGAAGAATTCAGAACGCACGAGCCGGGCGTGTGCCGTATGTATACCTGCGGCCCGACCGTATATCATTTCGCTCACATCGGAAACCTGCGCTCCTACATAATGGAGGACGTGCTTGAAAAATACCTCCGCTACGGCGGACTCGACGTGAAGCGCGTCATGAACATCACGGACGTCGGACATCTGTCGAGCGACGCCGACACGGGCGAAGACAAGATGCTCAAGGGCGCGAAGCGTGAGCACAAAACGGTCATGGAGATCGCGAAATTCTACACCGACGCGTTCTTCGAGGACTGCAAAAAGCTGAACATCCGCCGCCCCGACACGGTACAGCCCGCGACGGGATGCATCGACGAGTTCATCACCATGGTGCAGGGTCTCATCGACAAGGGATATGCTTACGTCGCGGAGGGCAACGTGTACTTTGACACGTCGAAGCTCGACGAGTACTACGTCTTCAACAAACACGACGTCGAGGACCTCGAGGTCGGCGTCAGAGAGGGAGTCGAAGAGGACACCGCTAAAAAGAATAAATCCGACTTCGTTCTGTGGTTCACCAAGTCGAAGTTCGAGGATCAGGAGCTCAAGTGGGACAGCCCGTGGGGCATCGGCTATCCCGGCTGGCATATCGAGTGCTCCGCGATCAGCCTCAAGTGCCTCGGCGAATACCTCGACCTGCACTGCGGCGGCATCGACAACGCTTTCCCGCACCACACGAACGAGATCGCGCAGAGCGAGGCATATATCGGACACAAGTGGTGCCCGCACTGGGTCCACGTCCTGCATCTCAACACGACCTCCGGCAAGATGAGCAAGTCGAAGGGCGAGTTCCTGACGGTATCGCTCCTTGAAGAAAAAGGCTACGATCCGCTCGTCTACCGTTTCTTCTGCCTGCAGTCGCATTACAGGAAATCCCTCGTGTTCTCCTATGAAGGACTCGACAACGCGGCGCTCGCTTTCAGAAAACTTATCGAGAAGATCGCCTCCGTAAAGGATGAAGGTGAACTCGACGCCGCAGGCTTTGAAAAACTTAAAGCGGGATTCGTCGAAGCGATGGATAACGACCTCAATACCTCTCTCGGCATCACCGCACTTTACGACGTGCTGAAGGCAGACGTGAACGGAAAGACGAAGCTCGCTCTCATCGCGGACTTCGACAGCGTTCTTTCACTTTCTCTCATCGAAAAGGCTGAGGAAATGAGAAACGCAGAGCCGGCGGCACCCGCACTCGACGAGAGCAAGATCGCATGGATCGAGGGACTCATTGCGGAAAGAGCGGCGGCAAAGGCCGAAAAGAACTACGCGAGAGCCGACGAGATCCGCGCGGAGCTGACCGCAGCGGGAGTCACACTCAAAGATTCGAAGGAAGGAACTACCTACACGGTAGAATGAAAAGATGAAGAAAATAATTATCGGTATCGACGTCGGCGGAAGCACGACGAAGATCGTCGGATTCGACACGTCGGACGGTGAGAAAAAGTTGATAGCACCGAGCTTCGGGCGCGCGACGGATCAGGTCACGTCCACCTTCGGCGCGTTCGGGAACTTCCTCGACGAGAATCATCTCAGCCTCGACGACGTCGAAAGAGTAATGATAACGGGTGTCGGCTCGTCGTTCATCACTAAGCCTCTTTACGGGCTTCCGTG
Source organism: Clostridia bacterium (assembly GCA_024404435.1). Taxonomy (GTDB): domain Bacteria; phylum Bacillota; class Clostridia; order Oscillospirales; family CAG-272; genus RUG11130. The sequence continues at coordinate 9,219 of JAKSPW010000011.1, forward strand.
CTACCGCATCAAGGAATTCAAGGCGATCGGACTCGGCGGCCTCTATCTTTCCGGATACAATAAGGCCGTGATAGCGAGCCTCGGCACGGGCACGGCACTTGTGCTTGCCGAAAACGGAAAAGAGCCGCGTCACCTCGGCGGCACCGGTGTCGGCGGCGGCACTCTGACGGGACTTTCCAAGAAAATGCTCGACATGGACAATCTCGACCACGTTTCGGAATATGCGAAGACCGGTTCTCTCGAAAAGGTCGACCTCAGGGTCGGCGACATGATAAACAACGAGGGCATCCCGGGCTTTACGGACAACACGACCGCTTCGAACTTCGGCAATCTCAGTGACCTTGCGAACAGACACGATATCGCCCTCGGACTCATCAATATGGTCTTCGAGACGATAGCCATGGTCTCGATGTTCGCGGCACGCGGAGAGGGACTCCGCGACGTCGTGCTCACGGGCAACCTGTCGACCATCGAGCAGGCGGGGACGATCTTCGGCGAGCTCAGCCGCATGTTCGATATGAATTTCATGATTCCCGAAAACTCACAGTTCAGTACCGTCATCGGCGCGGCACTTGCCGAATGCACGGAAAGGATCTGAAAGAAGGCGTATTCATTTGCAGACACTGTTTATAATTTCGATCGCACTCATCGCGGGACTTCTCATGTCCCGTCTTGCAAAGCTCGTCGGGCTTCCCGCGGTTACGGCATATCTTGTCGCCGGCATCGTGATCGGTCCGTTCTGCCTCGGTCAGTTCGGTGTTGACGGCCTCGGCTTCACCTCTCTCGAACAGGTCAAGAGCCTCGGCATAATCTCAGATGCCGCGATGGGCTTCATCGCGTTTGCCATCGGAAACGAATTCAGACTTTCACAGCTGAAACAGAACGGCAAAAAGGCAACTATAGTCGGTATCTTTCAGGCTGTATGCGCGACGCTTTTCGTCGATGCGGCTCTGATCGCGTTCCACTTCATAATGCCGGACGTCCTTTCGCTCCCCGCGGCGATCACACTCGGCGCGATCGCGGCAGCCACGGCTCCCGCGGCAACGCTCATGGTCGTCAGACAGTATAAGGCAAAGGGACCGCTGACCGATATCCTTCTTCCGATCGTCGCTCTCGACGACGCCGTGGGACTTGTCATCTTCGCCGTTTCCTTCGGAGTCGCGGAGTCTCTGACAAGCGGCAGGATCGACCTCGTTTCAGTCATCGTCGATCCGCTTCTCGAGGTCATCTTATCTCTTGCCCTCGGATTTGTCATGGGCATTGTCTTCAACCTTACCGAGAAGCTTTTCCATTCGAGAAGCAAACGTATGTCCATTTCGATCACCTTCGTGCTCTTCACGGTGGCGATCTCGATGCTCGAGTTCGACGTCGGCGCGGTACACGTCGGCTTCTCACCGCTTCTTTCCTGCATGATGCTCGGTACGGTCTTCTGCAATATCTGCGACGTTTCGGAAGAACTCATGGACAGGACGGAGCGCTGGACTGCGCCTCTCTATATACTCTTCTTCGTGTTCAGCGGAGCAGAGCTTGACTTCAACGTCATCGCAGACGCCGCGATCATCGGTGTCGGCCTCATCTACATTTTCAGCCGTTCCGCCGGCAAGTATTTCGGCGCGGGCTGGAGTGCGAGATTCTCGGGCTGCAGCGATACGATAGTGAAGTATCTCGGCATCACGCTTCTGCCTCAGGCGGGAGTCGCGCTCGGAATGTCCGTCATGGCTGAGTCTCTCGGCGCTGACGGAACGATAGTCCGCAACATCGTTCTTTTCTCGGTCATGATCTACGAGCTCATCGGTCCGACGCTCACGAAGATCGCTCTCATGAAAGCGGGAGAGATCACGCCCGGCGCCGAAAGTGCCCGCGGCAAGGCCGACATGGCTTCCAAAAGGTAATTCTTGCCCACCCTTGCAGGGTGGGCATTTTTTGACCTTTTATTGACAAAGTGCATAATAAAACAGAAAAAAATATATCTTTTTTCAACAAAAGGTATATACAACACGCGCTTTTTATGGTATAATAAAGGCGTAAACAAAAGCTTCGGCTTTTGAAAAACGAAAAGGTGGTAGACTTATGAACATTTCCATTAACGGACGTCAGCTGACCGTCAGACAGGATCTGAGAGAACTCATCGAGAAAAAGCTTTCAAAGTTTGACAGGTTTTTCCCCGGAGGTGCTGCCGCCTCAGCCACCTGCCGCTGCGAGCGTGATAACAAGGTCATTGAGATCACGATCGTAGTAGGAAGCACCATATTCAGAGCAGAGAAGTCTTCCGACACCTTCCAGAATGCGCTCGACGGATGCATCAGCTCGATCGAGAGACAGATCAGAAAGAACAAGACGCGTCTTGAGAAGAAGATGAAGAGCTCCCTGAACGTTCCCGCTCCCGAGATCGAGGACGATGCGGTAGCAGAGGAGGAAAGCTTCACCGTCAGACGCAAGACCTTCCCGGTCAGACCGATGACGCTCGACGAGGCCATCCTGCAGATGAACCTGCTCGATCACGAATTCTACGTTTTCCAGGATGCCGATCTGCTGAAGATCTGCGTCGTTTACAAGAAGCGCGACGGATCGTACGGACTCATCGTGCCGGAAGAATAATATGACATCAGGCGGTGTGATCAGTTTGATCACACCGCTTTTTTGAAAAATTTCCTATTGATTTTCGCTTTTTTTGGTATTATAATTGCATTGAACAAATCTTCTGCCGAAAAGAGAGAAAAATATGAAAAAAGAGAGAAGAAGACTCGGAGACCGCAAGGACGCAAAGCTGATCCGTGACATTGATGAATTGCATATCGCCATGGCTCACTGTTATCCGAACAGAACGGATAACGAGGCGTATATTTCCGAGCAGATCGAGCTTGAGCCGATCAGAAAGTGGATATCGGAACATCCGGACGTAGAATTCGCATATACGTTTTTCCACGTCATAGTTGCCGCACTGATGAAGCTTCTCGTCGTGCGCCCGAAGCTGAACAGATTTATTACGAACAGAAGGTACTATCAGAGAAACGAACGCTCCGTCGGCTTCATCGTAAAAAAAGCGTTTACGGACGAAGCGGGAGAGGGCATGGCAGTGCTGAAATCCGACGAGAATACTAACATCTTCGGAGTACACGAGGCGATTAAAGCTCAGGTCATTCCGTGCCGGGAGGGAAAGTCAAACGGGACGGAAAATTCGATGAAAATATTTAAGAAGCTTCCGAACTGGATCACGAGGATCGTATTCAACGTCGTCAGACACATGAGCGATAAGGGTACTCTTCCGAAGTCCATAACTGACGGGGACTCCAATCACTGCTCAGTGTTCGTGACGAATCTCGGCTCTATCGGGCTCAAATGCGGATACCACCATCTGTCAAATTACGGGACGAGCTCCGTATTCGTGGTGATCGGTGAGAAAAAGCTATCTCCTTTCTACGATGAAAACGGGAACGTAACGATGAAGGAAACGCTTGACATCGGTCTTACGATCGACGAGAGGATCGCCGACGGCTTTTATTACGCCAGATCGGTTAAGATTTTAAAGAAAATTCTCTCACATCCCGAGCTGCTTGAGCTTCCGTTTGAAACTGCAGTTGAAATCTGAAAACGATACCGGATGAAGCGGACGCTTCATCCGGTATCGTTTTTTTCGCCGCCCGTTACGGCAAGCCTTGCGACGTAAAGGGTAAGCGGCGTGATTATCATTCCGATTATGCCGAAAAAGCAGAAGCCGACGTACGCCGCGCACAGCGTCAGCATCGGGTGTACTCCCATGAAACGCCCGATAAGTCTCGGCTCGGCGAACTGTCTGACAACGTACATGACTGCGAGCAGAACGAGGAGTCCGATCCCTTTCTTCGTGTCTCCCTGAATAAACAGTACTGTCGCCCACGGCACGAGCACGGTGCCCGTGCCGAGCACGGGGAGAATGTCGATGAGCGCCGTTATCGCCGCAATGAAAAAGGCATATTTCACACCGATGATAAGAAAACCGACGAGAAGCTCGGTGAAGGTCAGGAGGAGGATTATCAAGTACGCCTTCAGGTATCCGGAGATCGCCTTTCCCGCATCTCCTGCTATATGGGAAAACTTATCCGCTGCCGACTTCGGTATCAGCTTTTTCACGTTTTCACGGATCCCGTCAAAGTCCATCGTCATGTAATAGGTGGCGAAGACTCCGACGACTACCGAGAAGGCGAAGCCGGGCAGCCCCGTGATGATGCCCGCGGCAAAGCTCGTCGCTCTGTCGCTCGCTTTTGAAGCGAGATTCCGGAGAGACGCTATAAAAGTGTTATAGATACCGTTCGACAACTCGCTCCTGCCGTTCTTCTCAAGGTGAGAGAAGAGAGGAATACGTCCCTTCAGCTCCGAAAACCAGTCGACGACCCGCCTTATGACGTTGTCCTCTCTTTCAAGGTCGCGCACGGCAAGCGAGAGAAAGTCCGTCATCTCGCCCACGAGCTTGTCTCCGATTTTTACGATCCCGTAAACGACTGCGATCACGGTGACTGTGACGAGGATCGCGCCGCAGATCTTTTCCGACTTGCGGTTTTTTCGCCCGAAGGCCTTTGCCGCAGGGCGGATCAGAGATGAAACGAGAGCCGCAAGCGCAACGGGAACGAGAGCAGAAGCCGCGTATTTCAGAAAGAGCCATATTGCAAGGATGAGAGACGCCCAGATCACGCAGAGCGCCGCCGTCTTCACCGCTTTCTCACTGTTCGTAATCCTCACCACCGTACCGTTTTTTAATGATTATGCCGCAAATTGACGCGTTATAATCATCGGGGCATTTTTTCGCTTAAAGAACGAAAAAATGAGGCATAGAATCTTGACTAAAACGAAGATATATGGTAATATATTAAGAAGTAATAACAAATGGGGGAAGAGGGCATGAAAGCATTTACTTTTCAGGAATACTTTGAGAAAACGGCGCAGTCCCATACGCCCGAAATGTCTTTTCAGGGCTCCGGCATGAGCTTCCCCGAGTGGCAGCGCGCCGCACGGGAAAAGCTTATCGAACTTCTCGGATATTTTCCCGAAAAGGTGCCGCTGAATGCCGTGACGGAATATTCCGTCGACGACGGAGACGTGATCAGACGCCGCGTCGTCATCGACGTGGACGAGTATATGTCGATGCCGATGATAGTGATGATCCCGAAGAGCGCGGAAAAGGGAAAGCCTCCCGCGATAGTCTGCTCTCACGGACACGGTAAATTCGGCAAGGATCCCGTTGCCGGAATGGCGGGTTCCCCCGAGAGAGAAGCCGACATGGCATCTCAGAATTATAACTACGCCGAGCAGATGGCAAGGGCGGGCTTCGTTACCGTCGCGCCCGATCTCAGAGGCTTCGGCGAGAGACACGACAAGTACGATCCCGTCGACATGGCGCGCGATATGTGCAACGTCAATTACGTCAAGGGCTCGATCTTCGGCATCTACCCGCTGACACTGAATATTTCGGACATCATGAGATGCATCGACTATCTCGAAACGCTCGACGAGGTCGACCCCGAGCGCATCGGAATGATGGGCCTTTCCTACGGCGGCACCGTCACGACGTTCACGACGGCTGTCGAGCCGAGAATAAAAGCGTGCGACATCATCGGATTCGTCAATCCGTTCGCCGCGTACGGTATCCGCGACGGAAACTTCTGCGGCTCGCAGGTCGTACCTAACGTTTACAGATATTTTGACACGTTTGATATCGCGGGAATGATCGCTCCGCGCCCGACGCTCCTTGAAATGGGCATCTACGACGCCTGCTTCCCGTTTGCCGATCTGATGAAGGGCTACGAGGGCACGAAAGCGATCTTCGAGGCTGCGGGAGCCGCCGACAAGCTCGAAAGTGACGTCCATCCGCACGGCCACGCCTTCTCGGGCGGCAAGGCATTTGACTTCTTTAAGAATAATTTATAATTACATATCGAAAGGGAAAAACATGAAAATCGTAGTAAGCAAAGACGCAAAAGCTCTCGGCGAAAACGCAGCCGAGTATATCGCAGGTCTTATCAACGAAGCGATCGCAAAGAAGGGCGAGGCAAGGATCATCCTCTCAACGGGTGCTTCTCAGCTCACGACGCTCGAGCCTCTGATCACGAAGGACGTCGACTGGTCCAAGGTCACGATGTTCCACCTCGACGAGTACGTCGATCTCCCCGAGACTCACATCGCAAGCTTCCGCAAGTACCTGAAGGAAAGATTCATTCAGAAGATCAACCTCAAGGCTTATCACCTTGTTGACGGCACGGAAGAGTGCATCGCAGAGCTCACGAAGGAGCTCAGAAGCGCACCGATCGACGTCGGACTCATCGGCATCGGAGAGAACGCTCACATCGCGTTCAACGATCCGCCGGCAGACTTCGACACGAAGGAAGCTTATATCATCGTCAACCTCAACGACACCTGCAAGAAGCAGCAGGTCCGCGAGGGCTGGTTCGCTACCGTTGACGACGTGCCGAAGCAGGCCGTCTCGATGACGGTATATCAGATCCTTCAGTGCGAGCAGATCGTTTCCTGCGTTCCTTACGAGGTCAAGTCGTTTGCAGTTCAGATGACTCTCGAAAACGACGCAACGAACATCTATCCCGCAACCGTCATGAAGGGCCACGACAACTTCGCTCTGTTCGTAGACGAAGACTCCTTCTCCAAGGTCGACGAGAAGAAGATCCGTCCCGCAGAAGGTCATCCCTACACGATCGAACGCAAATAATATGATCGGCACTCCCACGGGAGTGCCGTGTCGTGTTTTTCTAAAAGGATAATTATGAAAAATATCAGAGAAACTGTTGTAAAAACGCCGCGACCCGTGAAGGTCGTTCAGTTCGGAGAGGGCAATTTTCTCCGCGCTTTTGCGGACTACATGATCGACGTTGCAAATGAAAAAGGCGCTCTTGACGCGGGAGTCGCCGTCGTTCAGCCGATAAACTTGCCGCTGATGAAGTTCTTCTCCGAGCAGGATTCCGTTTATACGGTCATCCTCCGCGGCAAAGAGAACGGCGAAACCGTCAATAAATCGCGAGTTGTCACCTGCGTAAATGAGGTCGTGTCATCCTACGCCGACTACGACAGCTTTATGAGTTATGCCGCGCGTGCCACGCCCG
>JAKSPW010000110.1 GCA_024404435.1 Clostridia bacterium
AGACGCGGAAAGCCGGAACGCAGCTTCGTCGGTCTTCTCGTCGGTATCATCGTGATCGCCGTGCTCGTGATAGGCTCCGTGATCGCGATAATCGCCGGCAGACCGTCGGGAGAGGAGAAGAAAAATCAGATCGCAAGCGAGCTGATGAGCGACACCTCTTCGCAGGCGGGAAAACCTTCGGAAGATTCGTTTTTTACAAATGTAGAAAAAGACAATTCGCTCGTTCACGACGGAAACCTCATCCTTGTGAACTATGAAAACGAATACACCTTTCCGAACGGCGAAGACAAGCTCGTAAACATCTATGAAAACAAGACGGACAGCTACACCGTGGCGTATACGGACTATATGCTCGACGGGGAGACGCTCGATTATTTCAGTGCTTTCATGGACAGACTGCAGAGCGAGGGCGACGACGGATTCATCGTCGTCAACAGCTCGTACAGGTCTTTTGAGGATCAGGAAGACGTCGCCGCAAGCTACCTCGAATCGAGCGGGGAAGAATACGTCAGAAACTACGTCGCCGTACCCGGATACAGCGAGCATCACACGGGACTTGCCGTAGATCTTACGGTCAAGTACTACGACGGCACCTTCGGCGCACTGAAGGACTACGCGAGCCTCGGGACTCTAAATGAGCTCGCTCCCGAATACGGCTTCGTGAACCGCTATCCGGCGGATAAAGAGGACGTCACCCGCATCTCGAACGAGCCGTGGCATTACAGATACGTAGGTACGCCTCACGCGTACCTGATGGATTCGTTCGGGCTCTGCCTTGAGGAATACGTGGACTTCGTAAAGAAATATACGCCCGACGTGACGATGCTCACGGTCAGCGAAAGCGGAAGCATCGCTTCCTGCACGAAGGACTCGTCCCCGCACGGCTGTACGGTGGTCTACTACGTACCGGCGGAGGAGGACGGCACAACGTCCGTTCCCGTGCCTGCGGAAGCTTTGGAATATCATATTTCCGGCAACAACGTCGACGGATTCATCGTTGACGCAGCTTTCGGTGCGGCGGCAGAATGATTTCAAATATTTTTTGACGCGTTTTCATCATTTCGTCACATAAGACGGATATAATTAAGTCACAAAGATAAATCGCGAAAATTCGCGGGAGGGACTTATGGATAACGAATTTGAAATAAAAGACGGCGAAAAGGCGGAAGAGACGGTCGAAGAGGTCGGAAATGACGAGGAGTTCGACATACCTTCATACACGGTACGCCCCGAGTACAGAACGGAGAGACCGTGCGGAGAGAACAACATCTCCTACACTCCGGAGCCCGTGAAAAAAGAGAAGAAGAAAAAGAAGGAAAAACGCGGCCTCGGCGCTGCCGGAATCGCGCTGATAGTCATTCTTTCTCTTATTTTCGCGGCAGCGGCGGGAGTCGCCGGTGCATACCTCGGGCTCAAGTACTTTGACAAGGGAAATAACGATTCGATAAAGACCACCGTCGTATATAAGGACGCGGAAAAGCCCACGCCTTCGTCCGACGGCTCGACGAAGACTTATGCGGACATCCATGCGGAGGTCTGTGACAGTGTCGTCTCGATCACGACAGAGTATCAGACGGTCGGATTCTGGTCATACATCGTCTCCGGTGCGGGTTCCGGCGTGATCATGTCCGAGGACGGATATATCATCACCAACCACCACGTCATCAGAAGTGAGGAATCCGGCGGCTACGCCGAAAAGATCACGGTCATTTTAAGCGACGGTACCGAGTACGACGCCGAGGTCGTAGGAAGCGACGAGAACGCGGATATCGCGGTCATCAAGATCGACGCGACGGGGCTGAAATCAGCCGTTGTCGGCGACAGCGACAAGCTCGTCGTCGGTGAAGAGGTCATCGCCATCGGCAACCCGCTCGGAACGCTCAGCGGCACGATGACGAACGGCATCATCAGCGCACTCGAAAGAGACATCACGGTCGAAGACGTTCAGATGAGCCTGCTCCAGACGAACGCCGCCATCAATCCCGGCAACTCGGGCGGCGGACTCTTCAACATGGACGGTGCTCTCATCGGCATCGTCAACGCGAAGTCGCAGGGCTCCGACATCGAGGGACTCGGCTTTGCCATCCCCGTGAACGACGCTATCGAAACGGCAACCGAAATCATCGAGAACGAGGGCAAGATCAAGACCTCGAAGACGATCATCGGCATCACGACCGTCACCATCAACAACCTGAGCGACGCGAGAAAGTACGGCGTCAACGCGTACGGCGTTTATATCTACGAGGTGCTCGAGGGATATAACGACGGCGTACTCGAAGAAGGCGACAGGATCATCGCAGTCGAGGAAAGCGAGATCGCAAGCGGCGAGGACGTCTCGAAGATCGTGAAGCTCCACGATCCGGGAGACGAGATCGAAATGGTGATCTACCGCGAAGGCAAGGTGCTGACTCTCAAGGTGCAGTGCTTTGAAAACACGGAAGAAGATGAATAACTGACTTTTTCGGGACATCCGTTTTCGGATGCCCCGAAAAGAGCTGTTGAAAGGATACGAAATGTACAGGATTCTTGTAGAAGACGACGAGGGCGGCGTCGGCACTCTCATCGCGAAATACGCGAAATACGAGGGACACGAGATAAGTGAAGCCGTCGACGGGATGCAGGCTGTCGAAATGTGCAGAGAGGGAAAGTACGACATCGCGATTGTCGATATCATGATGCCGGAGCTCGACGGCTTTTCGGCGTGCCGCGAGATCAGAAAATTCTCGGACATTCCGATAATCATGCTCAGCGCCCGCGGAGAAGAATACGATAAGATCAACGGCTTCGAGGTCGGTGTCGACGATTACGTCGTCAAGCCGTTCTCCCCGAAGGAGCTGATGCTCAGGATCGACGCCGTCATGAAGAGATATTCCTCCGGAGCAAAGTCCGAAACGGAGAATACCAACGAGATCGTGGAGCTTGGCGGACTCGTGGCTGACGTTACGGCGCGCACCGTGATGATCGACGGCGTGCGCGCGGATATGACGCCGAAGGAGTACGACCTGTTCTTCTATTTCCTTAAAAACAGAAACATCGCGCTGACGAGGGAAAAACTCATCTCCGAGGTGTGGGGATACGATTATTTCGGCGACGACAGAACGCTCGACACGCATATCAAGCTGCTCAGACGCAGCCTCGGCAAATACGCCGACCACATCGTGACGCTCAGAGGGGTGGGATACAGATTTGAGTGAGGCACAGACAAAGAAAAGACGCGGAGCCCCGATGAGAAGAAGGATCTTCCTCGCGTTCGTGCTGTTCACGCTCGCGGTGCTCGTCCTGATGTGGCTTTTTCAGACGGTTTTCCTATCGGGGCTTTATCGGAGCGTCAGAACGTACGAGACGAAGAGATGCGCTTCAAGACTCATCGGCACCGACACCGACGAGCTCGGCACGGAGGCAGCCCGCCTTGCAGATAAATATAACATCTGCCTTTCCGTCTACGAAATCAGAGGCAGAAGAGGCGACTGCGTGATAAAGGAACACGTCTATTCGGACTGCTTCATCCACAATACCGTTTCCGACAGCTTCCTCGACTCGCTGTATTTCGATCTGCGCGAGAACGGGACGTATATGAAGACGGTCTCGCTTGCGGGAACACGCCCCGGGGACACCGCCAAGGACGAAAACTCGGGACAGACGATACTGTACGCGTCACTCGATGAGAGGGACGGAATGGAATATATGTTCCTCTTCAACACGGAGATATATCCGCTTGCATCGACCGTTTCGACGATAAGGCTCGAACTCGTACTCGTCAGCGTGATCCTCGTCGTGATCGCGGCGGTGCTGTCGGTCATCCTTTCGAGAAGGCTTGCACGCCCCGCAGTCAGGATGAGCCGTGAGGCGTCGCGCCTCGCGCTCGGAGACTACGGCGTCAACTTCGACGGCGGCGGATTCAGAGAAATGGACGAGCTCGCGTCCGCGCTCAATAATGCTTCCGCCGAGCTGTCCGAGCTCGACCGAATGCAGAAGGACCTGATCGCCAACGTTTCGCACGACCTCAGAACACCGCTGACGCTGATCCGCGGCTACGGCGAGGTCATGCGCGACATCCCGGGCGAGATGAACGCCGAGAATATGCAGATCATCATCGACGAGACGGCAAGGCTTTCGTCTCTCGTGAGCGATATGCTCGATATCTCGCGCCTTATGTCCGGAAGAATGACACTTGAGAAGTCGGTCTTCAGCATCACCGATGCGGTGCGCGAGACGGTGGAGCGGTACTCGAAGCTGCGCGAGAAAGAGGGCTTTGTGATAGATTTCGAGGCGGACGCGGAGATCTCCGTGAAGGCCGACAAGTCGAAGATCCTGCAGGTAATCTACAATCTCGTGAACAACGCGATAAACTACACGGGAGAAGACAAGAAGGTCACGATCCGTCAGACAGTCAGTGACGGAAAGTGTAAAATCGAGGTTATCGACAGCGGATGCGGTATCCCCGAATCGGATCTGCCGCTGATCTGGGAGAGATATTATAAGGCGAGCGAGTTCCACCGCCGTTCCGAGATGGGAACGGGGCTCGGGCTTTCGATCGTCAAGAGCATACTCGTGATGCACGGTGCCGCGTTCGGAGTACGCAGTCTCGTCGGCCACGGCAGCACGTTCTGGTTCGAACTGCCCGTTTCGGTGAATGATGAAAATAATGAAAGAAACGGATAACGAAAAGAATTTTCCGAAAAGGAAAGAGCTTCGCGTAAAACAATATAGTTACAGCTCGTCGGGTGCATATTTTGTCACAATATGTATTAAGGACAGGAAGCAATTACTATCAAATATTATCGGTCCGGTAGGGGTCGGCGCCCTCGACGACCCGCCGAGTCCGCAAATACATTTGACTGAGATCGGCAAAATCATTGAGAAAAATCTTTTGTCAAGCGAAAAAATCCCCGGCGTAAAGATTGACCGTTATGTAATTATGCCGGAGCATATCCATGCAATCATTCTTTTGGATTCAGATCAGTATGTCAGAAAAGGGGACGGGTCGTCGAGGGCGCCGACCCCTACCAACGAAATGCTTCCTCACGTTATTTCTGTTTTCAAACGATTTTGCAATAAGGAGATCGGAAATGATATTTTTCAGCGTGGATATTATGAGCATATCATACGCGACAAAGAGGACTACGAAACGAGAGTCAGGTATATTTTCGATAATCCGGCAAAAAGGTTTTATTGCGTGACGGATTCGGAAGAACAATGAAAAGGACAGACTCGGTTATTCAGGAAGTTTTTCGTTGCGAGGGTTATGTATGGTAAATACGACGCTCGATATAGATGCAGACAAATCGGAATTTGTGTAATAGAAACGGAGGTATAAGTGCTATGCTTTATCATGGTTCAGAA
>JAKSPW010000111.1 GCA_024404435.1 Clostridia bacterium
GGCGCGCGTTCGGGACCGGACGCGAGCGCGGCGATCGCCTGCGCGCCGCCGACCTGGAAGATCTTAGCGACACCCGCGATCTTTGCCGCCGCCAGAATGACGGGATTCACCTTGCCTTCGGCGTTCGGAGGCGTCGTGATCACGACCTCTCTGACGCCCGCGATCTTCGCGGGGATCGAATCCATCAGAACGGTCGAGGGGTACGCCGCCGTGCCGCCCGGTACGTAAAGACCCGCGCGGTCGACGGGGATCACCTTCTGCCCCATCACGACTCCCGTCTCGTCGTTGATGATGAAGCTGTTTCTCTTCTGCTTTTCGTGGAATTTTCTGATGTTTGCCGCCGCTTTCTCGAGAATTTCAAGAAATTCGGGCTCGACTGCATTGACCGCTTCATTTATTTCGTCTTCCGTCACGGCAAGGCTCGATAATTTTGCCTTGTCGAACTTCTCGCAGTACTCGAAGAGCGCCGCGTCGCCTCTCGTCTTGACGTTTTCGATTATGTCGGCGACGACTGCCTCGACGTTCACCTTCGGCTCGGTGCGCGCGAAGATCTCTTCGTTTTTCACTTCGCCGTATTTCAGTATTCTGATCATTTGACTACTCCTGCAAGACCTCTTGCGATATTCTCTATTTCCGTTGATTTGAACTTGAAGCTCGACTTGTTCGCGACGAGCCTTGCGCTGATCGGCAGTATCTCTTCCTTGACCTCGAGATCGTTTTCTCTCAGCGTCGCGCCCGTCTCGACTATGTCGACGATGACGTCGGACAGCCCGAGGATCGGAGCGATCTCTATCGAGCCGTTGAGGTGGATGATGTCGATGTCGCGCCCGACGGAGCGGTAGTACTCCTTCGCGATGTTCGCGAATTTCGTCGCCACGATGAGCGTGCGCGAGGTGTCGTCCGCGAAATCCTTCGGAGCCGCGACTGCCATGCGGCACTTGCCGCCCTTCAGATCGATCAGCTCGTAGACGGCCGGCTCGTACTCGAGCAGGATGTCCTTGCCGGCAACGCCGATGTCGGCGGCACCGCGCTCGACGTAGATCGCGACGTCGGAGGGCTTCACCCAGAAATATCTGATTTTTTTGTCGGGATTCTCGAAAATGAGTTTCCTGTTTTCCTCGAGGATCGACGGGCACTCGAAGCCCGCCTCGGCGAACATCGAATAGATCTTCTCGCCGAGTCTTCCCTTCGGAAGCGCGACGTTGACGAATCCGTCGTCCGAGGGCATCTCGTCGCTTACGCGCTCAAGCGCGTCGGTGTAGACCGCAAATCCGATCGCCGACGATCTTCTGCCGAGACGGCGCATGAGGTTATCGTATCTGCCGCCCGAGAGCACCGCCGTGGGCACTCCCTGCAAAAATCCCTTGAAAACGATGCCGTTATAATAGTTCGGGTCGTCCGTGACCGAGAAGTCGATCCGGAGCCCTGCGCTGCCGAGCCGTTTCACCGTCCGCGCGAACTGAGTGAAAGAATCCACTCCCGCGAGCAGCTCTTCAAGCTCCGGCAGAACGTCCGCGGCGTTTCCGCTGACCGTTATGAGGCGCGAGAGCACGGAGCCCTCTCCGCAGATCGACTCGATCTCGTGCAGATTCTTTTCTCCGAGAGCGACCCAGAGCCTCTTTTTCTCGTCGGACGTGAGCGTCATGCCGTCGATCAGCTCGGTGAGCACTCCGAGGTCGGAGAGCGCGAGCACGGAATTTCCGCCGAGCGCGGCAAGGCTCTCGGAGGCGAGAGTCAGCACCTCGCAGACCTCGTCGTCACCGACCGCGCCGAAGCACTCGACGCCGACCTGCATGTTTTCTCCGAACGAGCCCGTCCCCTTCGAAACGCGGTAGACGTTCTCGCTGTAAAAGACCTTCTGTGTTTCGGCGGGCGAGTCGGCGCTGTTCTTGATTATCGAAAGCGTCACGTCGGGTCTCAGCGCCATGAGCTTCCCGTCGGTGTCCGTGAACGTGATGACGCCCGAGGACACGAGGAAGTCCTTGTTGCCCGCATAGAGGTCGTATTCCTCGAATTTACTCATGCGGTACGGGCGGTAGCCGCGTGAGGAGTAAAGCCCGCGCAGGGAGAAGATTATCTTCTCGGAGGCGGAAAGCAGAGAATCATTTATTTCCATTTTTGTCCCCGTTCAGTTTATCTATTGCAGTTCTGTAGCCGCCCGCGCCGTAGTTGAGGCAGCGGTTCACGCGGCTGATCGTCGCCGTGCTGACGCCGACCTCATCCGCGATCTTCTGATAGCTGCTGCCGCCGTCGAGAAGGATCGCCGTGTCGAGGCGCTGCGCCATATCCATTATTTCCTTGATCGTGCAGATGTCCTCGAAGAATGCCGAGCATTCCTCGGGAGACGAGATCTCGGAGATGACCTTGAACAGTCTTTCTGTCGATTCATCGTGAAAATTTTTCATAAAAACAACTCCGTTTCCTTTATCACTCTACCATTTTATCACGCTAAAGCGTTAAAGTCAATAGAAAATGATTATTTTCTTTGAAAAAACGCCGTTTTTTCTTGTTTTTCAGCCTCCGAGAGCCCACATCAGCTCGTCGACGTGCGACGTGACCGTCGTGAAGAAGCTGCAGTCCTCATACGCGTCGAAATTGACGTGCGTCATGATCGTCAGCAGATACGTGCCCGCCGGATGAAAGACTATCGCCGTGTCGTGGAAACCCTCCGTGCCGCCGTCATAGCCGTACTTGTGGGCGCAGACGTAGGGAGTGCCGCCCGCGATCTGAACGCTGAAAACGCAGTTTTCAAGATAAGTGAGCAGCATCGGGTCGGCGGCGCTCCTGCGGTAGATATCGAGCATCGCCGCAGACAGCTCCGCGGCGCTCGCGTAACCGAACTCGCTCCACTCGGAAAGAGACAGTCCCGCGGCACCTATGGACGAAAGATATTCGTTGAAGCCGTCGACGCCGTACTTTTCGTACAGTAAGCGGTACGCCTGATTGTCCGAATAGCTGATCGCGTATTCGATGAGCTGTCTCACCGTGTAGGTGTTCCCGACGAACTCGGGAGCCATCACGCCCTCGAGGCTCATGCGAGTGTTCTCGCCGTAATAAACGGTGTCGTCAAGGTTCGCGCCCGAAGCGATTATATACTGACAGTACGGTGCTTTTATCGTGCTCGCGGAGGTGTAAACGTCCCTCTCGCGGATGCCGAAGGAGTATTTTCCGTCGACCGTCGCGAAATAGATCGCCGCGTCGCCCATGTATGAGAAGTCCGCCTCGAGCTTTTCGAGTGCCGCCGCAGCCTTGACCGACGTGATGTTCGTCGTCACGGCGGCAGACGGAACGTACGGCTCCGTTCTCACGGGCTCCGTTGCGGGAGGCGTCCACACGGGCTCTGTCGCGGGCTCCGTTACGGCTTCGGTCACCACGGCTTCGGTCTGCGTTGTCGCCGCCGTTTCGGTGACCGCTTCCGTTTCCGTGACAGCTTCGGCCGCAGATGACGGGATCGTTTCGGTCATTCTCTCCGTCACGCGGATGCTCTCGCTCTGCTCCGGTGCCGTCTCCTCCGGCTCCGCGCCGCGCAGACACGAAGAGAGCAGCACCGCAAATACAAGTATCAGAATTGATAAGAATAGTTTTTTCATCGTCCGTTACTGCTTTCAGCCGTTTACCCACATCGCGGGGCGCACACAGATGCCGCCATCGGTGGTTTCGTGCCCGGTCCCCACAGCTCCGTAACACTCAACTGCCATCGCATTATAACGGTTGATAGTGTCGTGATTTCTGACGTGCCGGAAGCAGGTACCGGGGAACTTGAGCTTGGCACTTTCTCCGAAAACGATCTCCGGGGTCGTCTCTCCGCGCTCCGCTGCGTATGGGGTAGGATAGCATATCGCCTTTAACATGCAGGCATTTTTATTGTCCCACGGTCCGAGGTACGTTCTTACATCTTCTTCGCTGAACGCTTCGTCAAAAAATTCTCCGTTCAGCCACGAGCGAAGCGTGCAGTTTTCCCAACTAACGGGATCGGACGTTTCGTGATACTCCCTGCTGTCAAGGCCGTATTTGCTGAGCAGCAGTTTTTTCCCGTCCTGCTCGGAAATAACGAGCCATTCGATATCCTGTCCGTGAAAACTTCCGAAGGAGATCTCGTGAAAGCCATATCCCGCGACGATCGTATCTTTTGAGTACACACCGTTCTCCGCTTCGGCTTTCCCCTGCGGATCTGCGAGTACTGCCTCATTTGTTTGTTCTTCTCCGGAATAAGCGTTTTTGATCCCGGAAACCGCTTCCGATCTTCCTCCGCAGGCACACAGTACAAGTACCGGCGGCAAAGTCAAGACCGCCATTATCGACTTTTTCATTTTTCCGTACCTTTCTGTTTTTTTGCATATTATCAGTATATCATAAATCCGCCCGTCATTCAAGCGGAGAACGGGCATTGCTTCAATATAAATAAAAAAACAGTTCCGTGTCCGGAACTGTTTTTCCGTTTTTCAATACTTTTCGCAGTACCTCATAAGGATCGTCGCGACCTGCGCGCGCGTCGCGCTGCCGAGAGGATCGAGGCACGAGCCGCCGTTCTTCGCGACACCGCCGATCAGGCCTTCGCCGACCGCCCATGAAAGCGCGGTTTTTGCCCAGGAGTGTACCTGCGCTGCATCGGAGAACGCGGAAAGGCTCGCACGGGACGTGACGTCATATCCCATATATTCGCTGTATCTGTACAGGATCGCCGCGAGCTGTTCACGCGTGACGGCTCCGTTCGGTGTGAACTTGTCCGCCGACGTTCCGTTGACGATCCCGTTTTCATAAGCCCACGCGACAGCGGGCTTGTACCAGTCCTGTCTGAGATCCGTGAACGGCACCTTCGCGCCCGCTTCGGGCTCTCCCGCCATCCGGTAGAGGACGGTCACGAGCATCGATCTCGTCATCGAGCCGTTCGGGTCGAACCTGTCTGCCGTCACGCCGTTCATGAGTCCCCGCCCGACGACGTAGTCGACGGCGCTCTTGAACCACGAGGTCGGCTTTACGTCGATGAACGATACTAACGTATCTATCGGTTCCTTTTCGAGCTTCGGTATCTCCGTCACGTCGGTCTTTGCATCGCATCTTACGCAGTGATGCGATTTGCTTCCCGCACGGTCGTAAGTCGCCTCAGCGTCCGTCGTCCACTCTGCCGACCATGCGTGTCCGAGCGCGGGGATCTCTTCATAGGTTGAGTATCCGCAGCGCGAGCAGGTATCGTACTCCTTCCATCCGATCTCCGTGCACGTCGCGGCTTTTGCGGCGTGGTGTACGAGGTCATGTCCGAGCTTCGGTATTTCGACGTAAGTTGTATATCCGCATCGCGAGCAGGTATCGTACGCCTTCCA
>JAKSPW010000112.1 GCA_024404435.1 Clostridia bacterium
CCCCCCACCAGCCGTCACGGACGAGTTCCTCGTGAGGACGGGACTCGGCGCAGAACGCGCGCGCGCCGGAGGCCTGTATTCTGTGAAGCTCCTCAAGGAGCGTTTCGTCATCCTCGCCGTGCTGCCAGAAGAAGGGAAGAACGTGACAGTCGGAATCGCCGGCAAGAATTCTTGTAAGTTTTTCTTTCATTTATGTCATCCTTTCGGTCATATTTTCCAAATCAAATTATACTCCCCGACGGGGCGGTAGTCAATCGTTTTTTTGCTTTCCGCGTGAAAAAAAGACAATTATCTTGCAAAAGCACCCGACGCGTGGTAAAATAAGCAAAAGGATATGATTATTTGAGGGATTCCGATGAATAAAAAACTGTATATCATAAAAATCGGCACGAGCTCACTGACCTCAAGAGGCGGTGACCTCGACAGAGAAAAGATCGCCCGGATCGTGAGCGAGGTAAGCGACGTGAGAGACGCCGGACACGACGCCGTGATCGTCACGTCGGGTTCTATTGCCGCGGGCTTCCGCGCACTCGGCTACACGAGCCGCCCGTCGTCCGTTGCCGCAAAGCAGGCGTCTGCCGCCGTCGGTCAGGGACTTCTCATGGAAGAATACACGAGGTTCTTCTCCGAGCGCGGATACGTCACGGCGCAGATACTTCTCACCCGTGACGACTTCACGGACAAGAGAAGATACACGAACGCTTTCTCCGCGCTTGAGATCCTGCTCAGCCGCGGGGCGATCCCGATAATCAACGAAAACGATACGATCGCCGTGGAGGAGCTGCATCTCGGTGACAACGACACTCTGTCGGCGCAGGTCGCGGCGATGCTCCATGCGGACCTGCTCGTTCTTCTCACCGATACGGACGGGCTGTACACGAAGAATCCCGCAAAATTCGCAGATGCGGAGCACATTCCCGTGGTGGAGCACATAACTCCCGAGATCGAGGGCTACGCAGGCGGCGCGGGAAGCGCCAACGCGACGGGAGGCATGACGACGAAGGTCAAGGGTGCCGCGCTCGCAACGCGTGCCGGAGTCCCGGTTTTCATCTGCTCGTCAAAGGACGAAAACGTGATCGTGAACGCCGTGAACGGCACGGCGAAGGGCACGCTTTTCAAGGCTGACGGCAGCCTTAAAACAAGGCTTCAGTGGATGGCGTTCTACGCGCCCGGAAAAGGCAATATTTTCGTAGATAAGGGTGCCGCGGAGGCACTCACCGAACACGGAAAGAGCCTTCTTGCGGCGGGCATCACCGCTGTTGAGGGAGATTTTTCAAAGGGAGACGTCGTGCGTGTGTTCACGTCCGGCGAGCATGAACCGATAGGACGCGGAATCGTCGGATATTCGCGTGACGAGCTTTCGGCGATGATCGGTGAGGCGGACGCGCGGGGTAACGTGGCGATCCACAAGGACGATCTCGTACTGACAGTGCTTCCTTAAGGAGGGAATATGGATAATAAGATCCTCGAGCAGGCAAAGGCGGCAAAAATCTCGTCCCGCGTGCTTGCCTGCGTCACAACGGATGAAAAGAACAGAGCGCTCGGACTGATTGCCGATGCGCTCGAAAAGAGATGCGGCGAGATACTTGCCGCAAATGCACTCGACGTCGAAGCGGCGAGAGCGAAGGGCACGAGTGAATCCATGATCGACAGACTTTCGCTCACCGGGCCGAGAATTTCGGCAATTGCCGAAGGCGTAAGACAAGTCGCGGATCTGCCCGATCCCGTCGGCGAGGTCGTCGAAAAAACGACGCGTCCGAACGGGCTCGTCATCTCAAAGGTCCGCGTTCCCCTCGGAGTTATCGGCATGATCTACGAGGCGCGCCCCAACGTGACCGTCGACGCCGCAGCTCTGACTCTCAAGGCGGGCTCCGCCGTCCTTCTCAGGGGAAGCGGAAGCGCGATGCACTCGAACGAGACGCTCGTGCGCGTGATCCGCGATGCTCTCCGCGAAACCGCGATACCGGAAGAAGCGGTCGATCTCATCGACGGCACCTCCCACGATTCCGTGGACGAGATGATGTGCCTGCGCGGATATATCGACCTCATGATACCGAGAGGCGGAGCGGGACTCATCCGCCGCGTGGTCGAGGGAAGCCGCGTCCCCGTTCTCGAAACGGGAGTCGGAAACTGCCATGTTTTCGTTGACGAAACCGCCGACGCGGATATGGCTGAACGGATAGTCATCAATGCGAAGACACAGCGCCCGTCCGTATGCAACGCGGCAGAGACTCTGCTCGTCCATCGCGGCAGACCGGATATGCTCAAAAGACTGTGTTCGGCGCTTGCAGAAAACGGCGTTACCGTACATGGCGACGAGGAAGTCTGCTCTCTGATCGAGGGCGCGGTCCCCGCGACGGAAAAGGATTTCGCGGAAGAATTCCTGTCGCTTGACATGGCGGTGAAGCTCGTCGGCTCCGTCGATGAAGCGATAGAGCATATCACGCGCTACGGCACGGGACACACCGAGGCGATAGTCACGGGAAGCCGTGAAAACGCCGATCATTTCGTGAGAAGCATCGACGCGGCGGCGGTCAACGTCAACGCCTCGACCCGCTTTACGGACGGATTCGAATACGGCTTCGGCGCTGAGATCGGCATTTCCACACAGAAGATGCACGCAAGAGGGCCGCTCGGACTCCGCGAGATAACGTCTTACAAATACATCGTTGAAGGCAACGGACAAATCAGAGGTTGAATATGAAAATCGCATTTATCGGAAGCGGATTCATGGCGGGAGCCATGATGGACGGGATCGTCAAGGGCGGCGTCGCGAAGGGAGAAGACGTTTTCGCGGTCAACGAGGCGTTCCCCGAAAGCGCGGAGGAAGCCGCGAAAAAGTACGGCGTGATACACGCTGTACCCGAGGACATTAAAAAATGCGACGTCGTCGTCTTCGGCGTGAAGCCGCAGGTATTCGACGAAGCACTTTCCATGTACGGAGAGTATTTCACGCCCGACAAGCTCTATCTCTCGATCATGGCGGGCATTTCCACCGAAAGACTCGAGAATGCGCTCGGCGGCGCGAGAGTCGTCAGATTCATGCCGAATCTTGCGCTGAGCGTCGGAAAATCGGCAACCGCCTATTGTCTTGGCTCGAAGTCCGGTGAGGCGGAAGCCGCGATTGCGGAAGAGATTTTTTCTCCGCTCGGCATAATCAAAAGAGTGGACGAGGACATGATCGGCACGGTCACGGCTCTCTCGGGAAGCGGTCCCGCGTATTTCTGCCGCCTCTGTGAGGCGATGGCTGACGCGGCGGTGGGGCTCGGAATGGATGCCGACACCGCACGGGAGCTTGCGGTGCAGACTCTTCTCGGTACCGCGAAGATCATCGAGGATACGGGAGTCTCACCCGACGTGCTCCGCGTCCGCGTGACGAGCAAGAAGGGAACGACGGAAGCCGCACTGAACGCGATGACGGAGACGGGCTTCGACGAATCGGTCGAGGCCGCCGAAAGAGCCGCGAAGAAGAGAAGCGACGAACTCGGAAAATAAGAAAAAACACCCGAAAGGGTGTTTTTCTGATATTATTCTTCGCAGAATCTTCGGAGCATCGTTGCGACCTCGGCGCGGGTGGCGTTCTTCCTCGGAGAGAGGAGCCGTCTGCCGTTGGCGTTCACCGTGCCTTCGATAAGCCCCACGGCGCTTGCCCACGACATGGCGTCACGCGCCCAGTCGTGGACGAGAAGAAAGTCGAAGAAGTTTTCGAGCCTGCCTCTTTCGGAAACGCCGTCTCCGTTCATTTCCGCATACCGCATCAGGATCGTCGCGATCTGTTCGCGGGTGAGCGGCGAGTCGGGTGAGAACGTCCTTGCTCCCGTACCGTTCACGACGCCGTTTTCATATGCCCAGGCGACAGCCTTTTTGTACCATGCCGCTTTAAGATCCGTGAACGGGCAGGCTCCCGCGTCCTTTTCGCCCTCGAGCCTCCACAGCACGGTCACGAGCTCGGCGCGCGTCATGCTGTCGTTCGGAGCGAATTTTCCGCCGCCCTTGCCGTTCATCATCCCTCGTGAGGTGACGAACGTCACGGCATCCGCGAACCAGGAGCTTTCCTTTACGTCGGAAAAGACGTTCCAGACCTTCTTCGTCGGTGAGGTGAAGTCGTCCCTGAAGCGGAAGTCGCAGCCCGTGCAGCGATATTCCGTGTAGCCCTCCGTCAGCTCTCCGGGCGGTACTGTCCCGATCGCTTTCGACTTGTCTTCGACGTGGCCTTTGACGTTTGATCTTGCACCGCAGTAGCACTCGTCCCAATGGGAAGTGGAATTATATCCTTTTCTGTCGTAAACGTGTTCGTGCAGAGGTTGATATGAGATCGTGCCTTCTGCGATCCTTCCGTTCGGCGCGCTGTTGTCGGAGAGAAAACCTCCGTCGCCGAGCGACACGGCATAGGTCGTGTTTCCTCTGTTAAGAAGCCCTTCACTGCCGGCAGTCAGTGTGATCTCGAAATAGGTCTTAACGCCGTCCTTAGGCTGACCGTTTTCAAGCTGATCGCCTTTGAAAATAAGCTTCGGATCAACGGATATCTCGTATATGACCGTGCCGTCGTCGAGATAATTCACGACGAAGTCGCGCTCTGCTTTGCACGAGTCGAGCGTTCCGCCGTAACCGTTTTCTCCGTAGTTGCCGACGAGATAGGAGCCGTCGTCGGTCCTGCGGCTGAAACCGCGGTAGAAAATCTCCGGATGAGATGCGCCGTCAGTTCCGTAGATGCGGAGCATCATGCCGAGCTGAAAGAGAAATTCGTCGTACGGAGAGGTGCCCGGCTGCTGCTCGTTCAGCTGTACCGGCGTTTCTATCGGGTGACACTTTGCGGCGAAATTCAGGCCGTGGACTTCGTCCCAGGAAAAGTACAAATCGACGGTTTTCAGAAATTCGCGGCAGTTCTCATACAGTCTGTCGGACGAGCCGTTCCAGCTGAAAAGAAGGTCCGTCCTGTCGGGATCCTTTACGATATTCAGACGTTCGTATTCGTTCTCACCGATGACACCGTCCTTTACGACGCATTCGGGTGACGCTTTCAGAATGACGACGTCTGTTTTCAGTCCTCCCGAGGGATTATGGCTTTCCGCTCCGACACCGACTACGGCGGCGGAGAGGATCATCACGGCGGCGAGCACCGCCGAAACGCATTTTTTCATATTGCTGCAGTTCCTTTCCATGAAACGTTCCCGTTCGTTTACCGTCATTATATCACACAGTCCCGCCGAACCCAACGGGAAAATGTAAATTTTTTCTCTATTCAAAAAAGCACCTGCCTGCGGGACTTGTTCTTAAGGACAGTTTCATAGCACAAGTACCGCTTTGTGGTGAG
>JAKSPW010000113.1 GCA_024404435.1 Clostridia bacterium
TGTCGCAGGCCATGTCGCACTGTGTTCTTAAGACAACCGTCCTCGCCAGAAAGGTATTTGACACATCAATTCCCATGATTGTGCGCGACGCACTCTCCGTTACGCAGGACCGCGAGATGAAGAAGAATCATCAGAGGGAGTCCGAGCATGAAGCGCGTACGGCGCGTTTTGTGGCGTATCACGATCATCGTGAGCCACATGGCGGCGGCACCGCCGATAAAAGCGAGAAAAAGCAGCGTGTTTTCGGGGACTCTCCACGAGCCGCGGCGCGCCGATCTTTTGTCGTGCACCGTCACGGCGACGGAGATCACCGAGATCGCGGCGAGGTAACAGATCAGGATCTTCACAGATATTTACCCGATTCCGCCTGCGCCATCGCGTCGCATCTCTCGTTATCCGGATGTCCCGCGTGTCCCTTTACCCAGCGGAAGGTGACCTCGTGCTTTTCGCAGAGCGCGCGCAGCTTTTCCCACAGATCGGGGTTGAGCGCCGCCTTGCCGTCCGATTTTTTCCAGCCTTTTTCACGCCACGACTTCGCCCAGCCCTTGGTCATGCCGTCGCAGACGTACTTCGAGTCGCTCGTCAGCGTGACGCGGCAGGGCTCCTTGAGTCTTGAAAGCGCCGCGGTGACGGAGGGGAGCTCCATGCGGTTGTTCGTCGTCTCGGGCTCTCCGCCCGATATCTCGAGCTCATGCTCGCCGAGAACGAGCACGGCTCCCCAGCCGCCGGGGCCCGGATTTACTCTGCACGAGCCGTCGGTATATATCTCGACTTCTTTTTTCGATTTTTTATCTTTTTTGTAAGGAAGCTTTACTTTCTCTCCGTTCAGCACGGCGTCCCTGAGCTTCCCGCCCGCGTAAACGAGCTTCAGCGAGAAGAACGGCTCGTCGGTTTTCAGAAGATCGAGGAAGATATAGTCGCCCTCCCACAGCTCGAGCGACGGAAGCTTTGATGTCTCCACCCATTCGAGGACGCCTTCGTCGCAATCGGTGAGAGTACCCGAAAAACTCTTCGCGTGGAAGAGGTGCATGTATTCGGTGTAATCTCCGTCGACGAAGGTGACGATGCCGCGGTAGGCAGGCTTTTTCAGCGTGAGTCCCGTTTCCTCGGCGACCTCGCGGATGATGCACTCTTCGGGGCTCTCGCCTTCTTCAAAGCCGCCGCCGATGCCTATCCACTTGTCGCGGTTGACGTCGTTCTCCTTCTTGACGCGGTGCAGCATCAGGTAGCACCCGTCTTTTTCTATGTAGCAAACCGTTGAATTTCTCATTTCAGCTCCCAAAATGTGATCCTTGCCTCTGCGTTGACGCGTCCGTCCTGCCTGACCGTTCTGACATAAGTGAATCCGTCGGATTCTCCCGCAAAAACGGAGAGCTTTTCTCCGATGGGAGCTTCCGTGACGAATCTCAGATCCATTTTATGCACTCGCCTATTTTTCATGCTTCCGACAAAAGAGCAAAGGATATCGGGGTATTTCGCGTTGTTCATATGACCGTTGTGGTCAGCGTCGGCGTATCCCACGACGTGTTCGCCGACGTTTGTCAGAATTCCGTCGGGGATCCTGAAGCGCTCCGGAGAAAATCCGTCGGGGAACGGCTCCGCTCCGTAGTCGGAGTCTACGTCGCGCACGCGGAGTATGCTTCCGCTTTTAACGTCGACAAGTGCCCACACCGCCGCGGATTCGGCAACCGTTTCGCCGTCTCTCGATATGCGGCAGTATCTCTCGAACGACGCGCCCTTCGACGGGACTGCGTGAGAGGAGCTCTCAAACTCGTCGTGTGCGCGGAGCACGGACGGGATACGGAGACTCACGCGGGAAATGAGAAACGACTTCCCCTCCCCGAGCAGGCTCTCGTACGACGGTCCGAACTCTGCCATCTGTCTGTTCGCCGCATCCTGCATATACCGCAGAAAGACGGACGGAGATGCTATATCGTTGATATCCGTTTCGGCAGTGCCGAGAGTGAATTTTCCCTTCCAGATCATATTTTCCCCATTTACAAATTCGGGACTCCCGCGGGAGTCCCGATCTTTTTTTATTACAGTGTACCTGCCGAGCCGAGAACGTTGTTGATCTTGTGGAGAACCATCTTCTTGACTTCGTCACGAGCGACCTTGAGGTATCCTCTCGGGTCGAAGACGTCCGGCTGTGCGAAGAGGACGCGGCGGATGCCTGCCGTCATTGCAAGGCGGATATCGGAGTCGATGTTGATCTTGCAGACTGCCATGCCTGCTGCTTTTCTCAGCTGCTCTTCCGGGATACCGACAGCGTCCGGAAGCTTACCGCCGATGGAGTTGATCTCCCTCACGTATTCCTGCGGAACGGAGGAAGCGCCGTGAAGAACGATCGGGAAGCCGGGGAGTCTCTTCGAAACTTCTTCGAGAATGTCGAAGCGGAGCGGCGGGGGAACGAGGATGCCTTCCTCATTTCTCGTGCACTGCTCGGGCTTGAACTTGTATGCGCCGTGGCTCGTGCCGATGGCGATCGCGAGGGAGTCAACGCCCGTTCTCGTAACGAACTCTTCGACTTCCTCGGGACGTGTGTAGGAGGAATCCTCAGCGGAGACCTTAACGTCGTCCTCAACGCCTGCGAGCTTGCCGAGCTCACCCTCGACGACTACGCCGTGTGCGTGAGCGTACTCAACGACCTTCTTCGTTACGGCGATGTTGTCCTCGAAAGTATGAGCGGAACCGTCGATCATGACGGAGGTGAATCCGGAATCGATGCACGCCTTGCAGATGTCAAAATCTGCGCCGTGGTCGAGGTGAAGAGCTACGTCAACGCCCGTGTCTTCGACAGCGGCAGCGGCGAGAGCTCTCAGGTAAGCGGGCTTCGCGTACTTGCGCGCGCCTGCGGAAACCTGAAGAACGACAGGGCTTTTCGCCTCGGCAGCAGCCTCGGTGATAGCCTGGATGATCTCCATATTATTGATGTTGAAGGCGCCGATAGCGTAGCCGCCCTCATAGGCTTTTTTGAACATTTCCTTCGTTGTTACAAGAGCCATGGTATAATCCTTTCTTTTTGAAGTCCGCGAAATCGCCAAACTTCTCTTTATATTATTTCAACTACTATATTTTACCCCTTTTTCACGGAAAAATCAACCTGTTGAGGAAAAAAAGTTTTCCGTTTCAGAGAAATCCGCGTTCTTCCGTTTACGCGTGCCGGCGCACTCATTAAATATTCCGTATCCCCTTGACAAAAGCGAAAAACGGTGTATAATAATTGTAACAACAAAAACCCATCCGGTGCTGACGGAATGTGAATTAACACAATGTGCCTTTGGGAATCATATGCCGACCGTCTGGGCAACTCTGATTTATTTAGGGGTGCCCTGTTTTGTTTTTATCATTGCAGGATATAGAAAGGAAAACATTCATGTATTTTGAACAGTGGAACGGATTCACCGATGGCGAGTGGCAGGAAAAGATCAACGTCCGTGACTTTATCGACAAGAACTATACGCCTTATTACGGCGACGGCGCGTTTCTGAAGGGTGCGACCGAACGCACGAAAAAAGCTCTTGAAGAGCTCGAAAGGTTAAAGAAGCTGGAGCAGGATAAGGGCGGAGTTCTTTCGATCAACACCACCACTGTCTCCTCTCTCTGCAACTATAAGCCCGGTTATCTCACCGACTCCGACATCATCGTCGGACTCCAGACCGAAGAGCCGCTCACCCGCGGTGTCAATCCCTTCGGCGGCATCCGCATGGCACGCTCTGCCTGCGAGGCTTACGGTTACAAGCTCGGCGAGCAGATCGAGGAATACTTTACCTACCGTACCACTCACAACGACGGCGTTTTCCGCGTCTATACCGATGAAATGAAGGCCGCGCGTCACTGCGCGCTCCTGACGGGACTTCCCGATGCCTACGGCAGAGGACGCATCATCGGCGACTACCGCAGAGTCGCTCTCTACGGTATCGACTTCCTGATCGCGGAAAAGAAGAAGGATAAAGCAAAAATCGGCGAGAATCTCATGAACGTCGATAATATCCGGTTGCTTGAAGAGCTTTATCAGCAGATCAACTTCCTCGGAAAGCTGAAGGAAATGGCGGCAATGTACGGTTTCGATATTTCGGCACCGGCAGCAAACGCCCGCGAAGCCATCCAGTGGACCTATTTCGGATATCTCGCCGCAAACAAGGAACAGAACGGCGCCGCAATGTCCTTCGGCAGAACGACAGCCTTCTTCGATATTTACATCGAGCGCGATATAAAAGCAGGGCTTCTTACGGAAGTAGAGGCTCAGGAGCTCATTGACGACCTGGTGCTCAAGCTCCGCTGCGCCCGCCACCTCCGCACGCCCGAGTATAACGAGCTTTTCGGCGGCGATCCCATGTGGATCACCGAAAGTATCGGCGGAATGAATCTGAATCACAAGACGCTTGTCACAAAGTCTTCGTTCCGCATGCTGAACACTCTGTACAATCTCGGGCCCGCACCCGAACCCAACCTTACGGTCCTGTGGAGCCACGCTCTCCCCGAGGAATTCAAGCGCTTCTGTGCAAAGGTATCCTGCGACACCAATGCGATCCAGTATGAAAACGACGACCTCATGCGTCCACGTTTCGGAGACGATTATGCCATCGCCTGCTGCGTTTCAGCAATGAAGGTCGGTAAGCAGATGCAGTTCTTCGGTGCACGCACCAACCTTGCAAAGCTTCTGCTCATCGCGATAAACGGCGGCGTGGATAACGTTTTCGGCACGCGCATCGGGCCGCAGATGGAGCCGATGAAGGACGAAGTCCTTGACTATACAAAGGTCATGGAGCGCTTCAACGTCTACCTCGAATGGCTCTGCCGTCTTTACGTCAATACGATGAACTGCATCCACTACATGCACGACAAGTACGCTTACGAAAAGACGCAGATGGCACTTCACGACACCGACGTGGAACGTCTGATGGCGTTCGGCGTGGCGGGACTTTCCGTCATCACCGACTCCCTTTCCGCGATCAAGTACGCAACCGTCAAGCCCATCCGCGATGAGAACGGCATAATCGTGGATTTCGAGACCATCGGAGATTTCCCGAAGTACGGCAATGACGATGACCGCGCTGATGAGATCGCCCAGAATATGCTTATCCGCGTCCATAACGAACTCAAAAAGACGCCCGCATACCGCAACGCGCAGCACACTCTGTCCGCGCTGACCATCACCTCCAATGTAGTGTACGGCAAAAAGACCGGAGCTACGCCCGACGGCAGAAAGAAGGGCGAACCGTTTGCGCCCGGCGCGAATCCTATGCACGGCCGTGAGAAGAACGGCGCGCTGGCGTCGCTCAATTCGGTCTCCAAGCTCCCCTACTCCT
>JAKSPW010000114.1 GCA_024404435.1 Clostridia bacterium
GTGTTTTTTAAGCCGCAGGAAACGAGTGCGAGTATCATCATGAGCGCGAGAGCGAGTGAAATGATCTTTTTCATGGCTTTCTCCTGTTTCAAGAATTTAGTTTACGAGTCAATTATAAAACAAAACCGACGGATTTGCAATACTTTTTTGTTCCGTTTCCTCTTCTCTTGATAATGGTATTGAAAAAATCCGCGGAAAATGGTACAATATAGTCAACATAAGATAATGGGGTATAATGTTCGGATGACACTTCAGGAAGAATACTTAAAACTGAAAAGAGAACTTTTTGATAAATATTACCGCCGGCTAAACGATAGGCAGAGAGAGGCCGTCTACACCGTAAACGGACCGCTTCTGATCCTCGCGGGTGCGGGCAGCGGAAAGACGACCGTGCTCGTCAGCCGCATCGCGCACATCATCCGCTACGGAAACGCGTATTTTTCTCCTCTCGTTCCGATGGAGCTTACGGAAGGCGACCTTGAAGAGCTGCGTGCGGCAAAAAGCCTCGACGGAGAAGAGCTCGGTGAGTTCCTGCTCCGCTTCAGAGTGAATCCCGCTCCCGCGTGGTCGGTCATGGGTATCACGTTCACGAACAAAGCCGCAAACGAAATAAAGAACCGTATCGCCTCCGTCTTCGGCGAGGAGAGCGATGAGGTGCACGACATAAAGACGGGCACCTTCCACTCGATCTGCGTGCGGATCCTGCGCCGTTGGGGAGATCGGATCGGCTACGACAGATCGTTCGGCATCTGCGACGTGAACGACTCGAAGCGCGAGCTCTCCGAGTGCATGAAAAAACTGAATATCGACGACAAGACCTTCCCGGTAAAGAGCATGCAGACGGCTATCAGCCGTGCAAAGGACAGACTCATGACTCCCGAAGACCTCATGCGTGAGGCGGGAAGCGACATAAAGATGAAAAAGACCGCCGAGGTCTACGATCTTTACGCGAAGAGGCTGAAAAGTCAGAATCTCGTCGACTTCGACGACATCATCATGCGGACCGTCGAGCTGATCGAGAACGACTCCGAGGTGAGAGAAAAGCTTCAGCACACTTACAGATACGTCTGCGTGGACGAGTATCAGGACACCAACTACGCGCAGCTCAAGCTGACGCTTCTGCTCTCTGATTACTACCGCAACATAATGGTCGTCGGCGACGACGATCAGAGCATCTACAAGTTCCGCGGCGCTGTGATCGAAAACATTCTCAACTTCGACAAGAACTACGCAAACACGAAGGTCATAAGACTCGAAGAAAACTACCGCTCCACGTCCACGATCCTTGACGCGGCAAACGCCGTCATCTCCCACACCGAGGGCAGCCTCGGCGAGACGCTATGGACGAGCCGCGAGGGGGGCGAGAAGAGCGTGGTCAAAAATCTCCGCGATCAGAACGACGAGGCGAGATACCTCGCCGACGAGATCACCGCGAGAGTGCGCGACGGAAAAAATAAGTTCAGTGACTTCGCGGTGCTGTACAGAATGAACTCGCAGTCGAGAAACATCGAGTCCGCGCTGACGAAAAGTGCGATCCCGTACAGAATGCTCGGCGGCACGCGCTTCTTCGACAGAATGGAGGTCAAGGACCTCGTTTCATATCTTCAGGTAATAAACAATCCGCTTGACGACATCAGACTTTCGCGTATCATCAACGTCCCGAGACGCGGCATCGGTGAAAAATCATATTCGGTAGCCGAAACCATCGCTTACGAGGAAGGCTATTCCGTGCTCGAGCTCATGAAGATCGCGGGGCAGTACGTCGCAATTTCGACGGCAGCCGCAAGAGCGATGAGCGAATTCGCCCTGATGATAGATTCTCTCCGCGAGGACGCCGCAAAGCTTTCCGTGTCCGAACTCGTTTCAAAAGTCATCGACGTGACGGGCTACGGCAAGATGATCGAAGAGATCAAGGAAAAGGGCGAGAGGGAAGAGAGACTCTCGAATATCGAGGAGCTCGTTTCCGCCGCCGTTCAGTACGAGGACGCGTCTGACGATCCGTCGCTTCTCGAATTTCTCGAGGAGGTCGCGCTCGTTTCCGACGTCGATAAATACGACGAGACGGCAGACGCCGTGGTGCTCATGACGATCCACAGCGCAAAGGGACTCGAATTCCCGGTCGTCTTCCTGCCGGGCATGGAAGAAAACATCTTCCCGGGCTATATGTCCGTGATGGACCCGTCCGAGATCGAGGAGGAGAGACGCCTTGCGTACGTCGCGATAACAAGGGCGAAGAGAAATCTCTACATAACTCACGTCAACGACAGAATGCTCAACGGACGCACTCAGTATAATCAGATTTCCCGCTTCGCTTCCGAGATACCCGACAGACTCGTCGACAGGCAGGAGCCCGACGGCATGATGGCATTCGGTCGCGGCAGGGCACAGAATTATACCTCGCTTCCTTTCAATACTCCGGCAAGACCGGCTCAGACCGCGGCAAGACCCGCACCGAAAGCTTCTCCCGCCGAAAAACTGTCGGCTGGCGACAGCGTGCGTCATCCCGTGTTCGGCGACGGTGTCATCCTCTCTGCGAGACCTATGGGCGGCGACACGCTTCTCGAGGTCGTCTTCGAGACCGCGGGAACGAAAAAACTCATGGCAACCTATGCAAAATTAAAAAAGATTTAAGGATTCGGTATGAAAGAATTTTCCGTTTCTATCGGGGAAAAACTGAAAAAGATGGACCTGACGGTGCTCGTGACCTCAGTCGCCATGACTGCCCTCAGCATTCTCGTGCTCTGGGGCGGCTCCAACGTCTTTGACGGCGGAAGACAGAAGTTCATGGTGCAGTGCATCGCGGCATTCCTCGGGTTCGTGATCATGGTCGCGCTTGCGACGGTCGATTACGACGCGATCTTCTCAAAGCTCGAGCTGTTCTTCTTCGCGATGTCGGTGGCGCTGATGATACTCGTCATCGTCATCAATCTCGGCTCGTCAAGCTCGTCGAACCACAACTGGATATCGATACCGGGCATCCCGTTCAACATCCAGCCTGCGGAATTCGTCAAGGTCACGTTCATCATCACGTTCAGCCGTCACGTTGACAGACTGCGCCCCGAGATCAATAAGATCAAAAACGTTGCGAAGCTCGCGCTCCACGCGGGAGTGATCGTCGGTCTCGTCATGCTCACGGGCGACCTCGGGACCGTGCTGATCTATCTCTTCATCATAGCGGCGATCCTCTTCGCTGCGGGCCTCTCTCTCTGGTACTTCGCGGCGGCAGGCGCGCTGCTTCTCATCGCAGCACCGCTTCTCTGGGGAAAACTCGCCGATTATCAGCGCATGAGGATAATGGCGGGCTTCAACCCCGAGATAGACCCTGAGGATTACGGCTATCAGGCGATAATGAGCCGGAAGGCGATCATCGCCGGAGGCTTCAGAGGCGCGGGACTCAAGGGCGGAACGCAGTTCGGCAAGGTGCCGGCGGCTCATTCCGACTTCCTCTTCTGCGTCCTCGCCGAAAAGTTCGGATTTTTCGGCACGTTCGCCTATATCGTGCTCATGGCGATCCTTGTTATAAGACTACTCGTGATCTCGCGCAGCACGAGAAAGGATTACGCTTCACTTATCTGTGTCGGCGTTGCCGCGGTGCTGATAGCACAGACTGCCGAAAACATCGGCATGTGCCTTGCGATGCTGCCCGTCGTCGGCATCACGCTGCCGTTCTTCTCGTACGGCGGTTCGTCGATGCTCACGATGTATATCGCGATGGGAGTCATTCAGAGCATCTGCACACACAACAGAAAGTATTATTTCGAGCGCGAGCCGTCGAGCATGTCACAGACGAGACTGTAAATAAAAAACGGAACGCGTCCCGCGTTCCGTTTTTTTTGCGAATATCTTTCAGCCTCTTGGCAAAAATACTAAAAAAGCTACGGAGAACAAAATGATTTATACGATTACGTTCAATCCTGCGATAGACTACGTCATTCACGCCGAAAACGTTGTTTTCGGAAAAACGAACCGTTCCTCCTCTGAAGAGATATTCTTCGGCGGAAAGGGAATAAACGTTTCAAGAGTGCTTCATAATTTCGGCGTGCCGTCGACGGCGCTCGGATTCGCCGCGGGATTCACGGGACGTGCGCTTGAAGAAGACCTCGCGTCAGACGGTATCGCGAGCGAGCTCATTTTCCTTAAAAACGGAAATACGCGCATAAACGTAAAATTATCGGGAATAACTGAAACAGAGATAAACGCCGCGGGCCCTGAGATCACGGAGTCTGACGTGGAAAAGCTTATTGAAAAGCTCTCCGTGCTGACTCCTGCGGACACTGTCGTCCTGTCGGGAAGCGCGCCGAAGAATATCGGGAAGGCTGCCTACCGGAAGGTCGCCGAAACGGTAAAATCGATGGGGGCAAGACTCGTCGTCGACGCGGAGGGAGATCTTCTCACCTCGGTTTTCGACGCAGGACCTTACCTCGTGAAACCGAACAGGGCGGAGCTTGAGGGGATAGCCGGCAGAGAGCTTCTGTCTGACGACGATGTCGTGCGCGCCGCAGAAGAGCTGACGGTGTGGGGAGTACAAAACGTGCTCGTCTCGCTCGGAGGTGACGGAGCGATCCTCGTCTCCCGTGACGGAGAAGTCAGAAAATGCGCCGCAAAAAGGGGAGAGGTCGTGTCCACGGTCGGCTCCGGCGACTCCATGGTCGCGGGCTTCCTCGCGGGAGAAGCACTGGATGGGTACGATCCCCTTGCATTAGCCGTCGCCGCGGGAAGCGCAACGGCATTCGGCACGGGACTTGCGACTCTCGCGGACACGCTGCGCTTATATAAAGAATAAACCGAAAGGAAACAGGATGAGGATAGTCGATCTTTTCAGACCGGGAAGCATCGAGCTTCACGGTACGGCGGAAAGCAGGGAAGAAGCGATCGACATTCTGACAAAACTGCACGGGAAGGTCGGAAACGTATCCGACGTTGACAGATTCAAAACTGAAATATTTGAGAGGGAATCGCTCGGATCGACTGCGGTCGGAGGCGGGATCGCGATCCCTCACGCCAAGAGCGAGACCGTTAACGCTCCGGGACTTGCGGTGCTGACGCTTGAAAACGGCATCGACTTCGCCTCACAGGGCGGGGATGCAAGCGACGTCATCTTCATGATCGCGGCACCGACGGACGGAGACGTTCATCTTGAAGTTCTCTCAAGGCTGATGACGCTTCTGATGGATCCGGAGCTGAAGGACAGACTGAAAGCGTCGGTGACGCCGTCCGAATTCATGAGAGCGCTTGACAGAGCGGAGAGAAAAAAGTTCGAGTCTACGGACAAACCTGAGGAAAACGGATACAGAGCCCTCGCC
>JAKSPW010000115.1 GCA_024404435.1 Clostridia bacterium
TCTCACCGGCATGCCCGGAGTTGGGAAGACCACGGTCGGACATCTGCTCGCCGAAAAAACGGGCAGGGAATTCATTGATACCGATGAGCAGATAATAAAGAAAACGGGAATGACTCCGGGCGAGATCTTTTCTGCCTACGGTGAAAAGCATTTCAGAGATGTCGAAACGGAGGTCATCCGCGAGACTGTGCTCACGAAGAGCGGAGCCGTCATCGCGACGGGCGGCGGAGCACCGATGAAGGCGGAAAATGTCAGGATGATGAAACGGTGCGGGAGGATCTTCTTCCTCAACCGGCCGATAAGCGATATCGTTCCGACCCCGGACAGACCGACCGCGCTTGACAGAGCGGCGCTTGAGCAGAGATTTGCCGAAAGATATGAGCGATACCTGTCTTCGGCAGATGTCGAAATCGATGCTTCCGTCGGAGCGGAAGGCACGGCAGACGCCGTTCTGAAAATTTTCGGACAATATACCGTATAGAGGTTTTTATCATGATGAACATGACTTTTATCAGAAAACTGCCGATTCCGATGGAGATCAAGAAGGAATATCCCCTGACACCGGAGCTTGCAAAGGTCAGAGAGCATCAGTGCGGGGAAACGAAAAAGATCTTCACGGGCGAATCGGATAAATTCCTTCTCGTGATCGGCCCGTGCTCCGCCGACAACGAGGACAGCGTGATCGAATATATCACGCGTCTTCGCACGGTACAGGACAAGGTGTCGGACAAGATAGTCATCATCCCGCGCATATACACGGGCAAACCGCGCACGACGGGCGACGGCTACAAGGGGATGCTCCATCAGCCGAATCCGAAGGAGAACCCCGACCTTCTGAACGGTATCATCGCTATCAGAGACCTTCACATGAGAGCTCTCCGCGAGGCGGGATTCGCCTGCGCCGACGAGATGCTCTATCCCGAAAACCACCGCTACCTCGACGACCTGCTCGCATACGTCGCGGTCGGCGCGAGAAGCTCGGAGGATCAGCATCACAGAATGACCTCGAGCGGCCTCGACATCCCCGTCGGAATGAAGAATCCGACGAGCGGCGACCTCTCCGTCATGATGAACTCCGTTACCGCGGCACAGCACCCGCACGCATTCATCTATCGCGGCTGGGAGGTTAGGAGCGAAGGAAATCCGCTCGCACACGCGATCCTCAGAGGCTACGTCGACGAAAAGGGACACTCGTATCCGAACTATCACTACGAGGATCTCATCAAGATGACGGAGCTGTATGCCGAAAGAGACTTAAAGAATCCCGCCGTTATCGTCGATACGAATCACTCGAACTCGGGCAAAAAGTACCTCGAGCAGATAAGGATCGCAAAGGAAGTCATGAGCAGCCGCCGTCAGAGCGGTGACGTAAAACGGCTCGTCAAGGGACTGATGATCGAAAGCTATCTCGAGGACGGCGCACAGAAGATCGGAGAGGGCGTTTTCGGAAAATCCATCACCGATCCGTGCCTCGGCTGGAAAAAGACCGAGAGACTTATTTTCGACATAGCCGACACCCTGTAAAATTTTTCGGAAAAACAAAAAAACTTATTGAAATTGAATCTATTGTATGTTACAATGATATCAAGCAGAAGAACTTTCTTTTGTAACCATCGGCGGATGCCGACAAAAATACTATTTTAAAGGAGATACTTCTATGTTCTGTGCAAAATGC
Organism: Clostridia bacterium; assembly: GCA_024404435.1. GTDB lineage: Bacteria > Bacillota > Clostridia > Oscillospirales > CAG-272 > RUG11130. The sequence goes on from JAKSPW010000115.1 coordinate 1,676, forward strand.
GGCAAAGAACTTCCGGAAGGAGCAACATTCTGCTCTGATTGCGGAACTCAGGTCGGTACGTCCGGCAAAAAGTCATTCGATCTTCCCGTTGGCGGTTTCATTGATGCCCTCAAGGGCTTCTTCAAGAAAGGCAACCAGGTGAACGCGGTTGCAGGTGCTTACAACGATAAGAGCTTCATCGGCATCATCGTCGCTGTCGTTTCCGCCGTTATCTTCGCGCTTTCCGTTATGGTCAACATCAACCAGACCATCGTAGCCGGCGTACATAAGCTCTCTTCGAGAGTTTCCGCCGGTGACATTCTTGAAGACGTTCCGGTAGTCGGAAACCTCTTCCTCGCTCTCCTTGCAGGCGTTGTCTGCATCGCAGCAGCAGCTCTCATCATTTTCCTGTTTGATATGATCGTTCGCAAGAACAAGAGCGCAAACATCTTCTCGGCATTCAACGTTGCGGCTATCGCATTCCTGCCCGTAACTGTTGCCTGCATCCTCAACTTCGTCCTCGGACTGCCCGGATGCTTCATGCCCGCACTTGTTATGGCAATTGCAGTCGTATTCAGCCTTGCACTTTACACGGCAGCATTCAAGAAGATCTTCGGTATCGGTGAGCATTCGTTCATCGTTTCGATCATCCCCGCTCTCATCATTGCAGTTCTTGCAGTAGTATTCATTACAATCGTTGTCTCCAACTGCGGTGAGTATCTCTTCACCGGTCTTTCATACTTCTTTGCAGACTGAGAATTGATTACAGCAAAAAAAGAGGACTTTTTGAAGTCCTCTTTTTTATTTTGCTTCGTTGCTGCGGCAGGCTGAGTTTCCGAGAATGAAGGATTCACAGTCGGTGCACTGACTGACCGTCGGATTCTTCTCGTGCGAGCCGACCTTGATCTTGTCGAGCGCGCAGAAGTTGTCGCTCGTCGAGTGATTTGCACACTGGAAGACGGAACATTCGATACAGTTGTTGCATTTTTTCTTGTCCATAAAGCAAAGCCTCACATATCGTATTTGAAATCAATGATTTCAAGCTTAATATGCACAAAAACGAGCTCCGATATTCTTCCGGTTTGTTTTTTGTAAATTTATTGACTGTTAAACCCGATTGTGTTATTATAAGAATGGAGTTTTCCGAGTACAGATGCTCTCAACCGGAAAATGCAAAAAAACGGCACGAAGTGCATAGAAAGGTGGTTTATATGGCACAAAAGTTTTGCACCGAATGCGGTGCGCGACTCCCGGAAAACAGTCTGTTCTGTGCCGAGTGCGGCACGCCGATCATTTCAGCCGGTAAACCGGCATCCTCTGTTGAGACAAAGCCCGCTTCCGTGGGAGACGCTGTTCCCGTCGTGATACCGGGCGGCATTTCATATCCCGTTGCGGGACAAGCAAACATTCCGACAAAAATGGGGAAAATGTCACCTGTGGACGAGAGTTTGACAATGCTCGCGGAATACTGTAGTAAAACTATGGCTACCGTGGGCGGGGACGGCTACACCGAATGGGTGCTTAACCGTTGTGCAGACGGCACTCTGCAGCTCGATTATTACCGAAACTATGTGGGATATGAGGAAGAGGTCCATGAGACATTTCCCGCTCCCGCCGACACATGGGACAGGATCCTCTCCATAAAAGAGAAGTATCACCTTGCAAATCCCCCTTCCTGGCTGAATATGGGGATGTGCGGCGGCGAGAGAATAGTGAAGATCCGGGAAGGCGACACCGTTATCAGGCTTGTTTGGGGCTCTTTGAATGATAGTTATAATAAAGCCTTTTCTCTCATTAAGGAAATATTGACGGGTATCGGCTCGAAAAAGCAATAAGCATCGGCAAACCGTTTCTTGAGAAGGCGACGCTTTTGGATGAAAATAAACAGGCTGACAGTCAAAATCAGCCTGTTTTTCTTTTCAGTGTGTGACTTTTTTAATATCTTCCGATCAGTTCAAGCGGGATCCTGTTGAAATCACGCACCGTTTTCCAAACGGGAGAGTCTTCCTTCAGACGGTAATCGCCGGAATCCGGATCGACGAAGACGTCGTCTGCCGCCGCAAGGTCGCTTACGTAATTGTCGATGAACGTACTGTAATTGATGTGCTGTACGCCGATGCCTGCCGTCTGCTTTTTCGGGTTGAGACAGACGTTGTCCGAGAAAAGACTGAACGCGGGGTTGTAGCCGAAATGAGGCGCATAGGTATCCTTCGTGTTCTGGAGCACCTGAGAGAGAAGCGGGAAGTTCTCGCGCCACACGGTGGTCTCATACGGAGTTGACTTGTACAGATTCCAGATAAATCCGAAGCCGACCTTGTAGAAGGAGTCGGAGTTGTTTCTGAAGCCGTTGTACGGTCTGCCGTCGTAGAGGTACGGAGCCCACGCGGTATTGAGGAATACGTTGTTCACGACGACGTTTCCGAATCCGCCGCCGATGGAGATGCCGTAGCCCGACACGTTCATTATGAGGTTTCCGTAGGCTCTCTGATAAGCCATGCCGTCATCCCAGAATATCGCCTCCGGCGTGTTCGTATCCGCGCCGATGTTGCAGAAGATGTTGTATCTGATGTCGCACGAGCCCGACGTCCATGACGAGCCGTTGTAGAACGCTCCGCAGTCGGAGGCGAGCTTCACGCAGTCGTGGACGTAGTTGTACTCGATCGCGTTGAGGTTTCCGGAACAGCCGAGTGCGTTCGACGTCGAGTGACCGAGCTCGTTGTGGCTGATGGTCACTCCCTGACCGGAGCCGTTGATTGCGACCACGAAGCTGCGTTTGTTGAGCGCCCAATGCTCGACGAGATTGTTGTCGATGAGGTTGTACGATTTCTTCAGCGTGCTCTTTTCACCGCCCGACCAGTCGATGCCGCCGCGTCCCATGTAGGTGATCTCGTTGTTCTGTATCGTGTCATGATATCCGCTGCCGAGCACTGCCGAGCCGTCGAGATTGTTGAACGTGCAGTTCCTGACCGTCAGGTGATCCGAATCGGGCAGGTTGATGCCGTTCCCGTGAGAGCCGATAAACGTAAGCCCGTCAAAGGTCACGTAATCGACGCCTTTTCCGTCAATGAACGTGTCGTCCATTCCGAGGTTCAGTTCGAGCAGGGCGCCCTCCGTGTCTCCCGTAGGGTAGACGTACAGGATGCAGTTCTCTCTGTCAAACCAGCACTCGCCCGGAGTGTCAAGCTCTTCCGGCACGTTGTAGAAATAGAAGGGCATGTGCTGACTCCATTTGTTCGTTTTCGCACTGTTGAACGTAACGGTGCCGGCTTCCTTGTCGATCGTGACCGGGGAGGTCGAGTCATTATAGTCCGTGTTCAGCATTCCGAGAGCGCGGATGTCGTTCGACGTGTCCCAGTTCTTTACTCTCTCCAAAGCTTCGTCGGGGAGAAACAGCTTTGCTCTCGATGCCTTGTCGTCGTATCCGTTGGACAGAAGAAGAGTATCTCCGTCGTTCGGATACTGCGCAAGCTCGAAGCGGACCTTGTCCATGAAGAACGTGACGTTATCACTCGAATCGAGAGAGCCGAGCGTAATGTCGGACGGCCTTACGCCGTATTCTGAAAGGTCGATCATCAGAACATGCTCTTCGGCTTCGTCCGTGAGATAATCGAGCATCTTTCCCGACACGGGAACGAAA
>JAKSPW010000116.1 GCA_024404435.1 Clostridia bacterium
AGATATCATGAATTCTCGCCCGCTCCGCGGGCTCCGTTACTCCGCAATGACCTCGCAGAGTGCGCCGCCGGGCGCTACCGTGTCGCCCTCTTCCGCGATTATGCGGCAGAGCTTCACGTCTTCCGTTGCCTCGACCTCGGAGACGACCTTGTCGGTCTCGACCTCAAAGAGGACTTCTCCTTTTTTCACGGTCTCGCCCTCCTCCGCGTTCCAGCGGCAAAGGACTCCTTCCTTCATATCCGGCTTGAGCGTCGGCATTACTATCGTTTTTTTCATTGTTCTGACCGTTCCTTTTCTGTTCTTCTGATCGGGTCGTCGAGGGCGCCGACCCCTACCGGGGAAAGCCCTCAATATTCTCCCGAAAGCAGGAATTCTGCTGTTTTCTCGTCTGTTTTTTCAGCAAGCTCACGAAAGGCGAGTCTCGTTCCGACGAGAGTCTCGTCCGAGCACGCCTCGATCACTCCGTGATACGCGGTATATTCGTATTTTTTGCCGTCAAGCTCTCCCGAGAACGAAAATCTCGGGCAGGTGCCGAACGTCCAGTCCCACGTGCGGTATTTTTCGTCCGCGAGACGTTCCGCCGCCGAGGAGTCTTCCGCACTCAGCGGAACGCTCTCTCCCGCGACGCGGCGTCCGAGCTCTTCCATGAAATCTTCCACAGAGGGCGCGTTTTTTAAGAAATCCGCGATGTTTGCGACTCCCTCGACGCGGCTCTTGACCGATTTTGACGTGATCTCGCCCGCGGCGCGTCTTTCTATCCGCTTTCCCGTGAAAAGATCGAGTCTGGAAAGGTCGCTCGAGTAGAGGAGCGTCCCGTGGTGAAGGACTCTCCCGCCCGTCTGCGCCTGCGCGTTGCCGGAAATTTTCCTGCCGCAGACGACGATATCGCTCGTACCCGAAAGCTCTGCGGGCACTCCCATATCTCGGAGCGCGGAAATTACCGGCGTGATGAATTTTTCAAAATCCGTGCCGTCCGCGTCCGAAATGAACGTATAGTTCACGTTCCCCTCGTCGTGATAGACCGTGCCGCCGCCGGAGAAGCGTTTTATTACCGTGACTCCGCTTTTTTCGGCGAGCGCGGCGTTCACTTCTTCAAACACGTTCTGATTTCTGCCGCACACGACGGCGGGCAAGTCTCTCCACAGCATGAAGAACTTCTCCCCCGGATACGAGCGGAGCAGATGCTCCTCGAGCGCGAGACTGAACGCGGGATCGAGACGGTCGTTTCTTAAAAAGATCATGTCAGTCGGGGTTTCTCTCGGCGAGAAGATCGTGATATTTCTGATAGAACGAGTAGAAATATCCGCCGTCGAGCGCTTCTCTGATCTTTGCGGTGAGGTCGTTGTAGAACTGCAGATTGTGCGCGACGGCGAGCCTCATTCCGAGTGCCTCCTTCGCCTTGATGAGGTGGCGGATATAAGCTCTGCTGTGGTGGCGGCACGCGGGGCAGCTGCAGTTTTCGTCTATCGGGCGCGAGTCGAGCGCGTACTTCTCGTTGCACAGATTCATCTTGCCGTTCCACGTGAAGAGGTTGCCGTGGCGGGCGTTGCGCGAGGGCATCACGCAGTCGAAGAAATCGACTCCGCGGTAGACGGCCTCGAGGATGTTCTGCGGCGTGCCGACTCCCATGAGGTAGCGGGGCTTGTCCGTGGGCATATAGGGCTCGACCTCTTCGATGATGTAGTACATCTCCTCCGCGCTCTCGCCGACGGCGAGTCCGCCGATGGCGTAGCCGTCGCAGTCGATCTCGCGGATCTGCTTCATGTGCTCGATGCGGAGGTCGGCGAAAGTGCTCCCCTGGTTGATGCCGAAGAGCATCTGACCGCGGTTGATCGTCGACTCAAGCGTATTCAGTCTTGTCATCTCGGCACGGCATCTTTCGAGCCATCTCGTCGTACGCGCGATGGATTTTTTCGTATAATTATATTCCGCGGGGTTCGCGATGCACTCGTCGAACGCCATCGCGATGGTGGAGGCGAGGTTCGACTGTATCTGCATGCTCTCCTCGGGTCCCATGAAAATACGTTTGCCGTCGATGTGGGAGGCAAAGTACACTCCCTCTTCCTTTATGCGGCGGAGCCCCGCGAGCGAGAAGACCTGGAATCCGCCGCTGTCCGTGAGCGTCGGCTTTTTCCAGCCCGTAAATCCCTGCAGACCGCCGAGCTCGTGAACGAGAGCGTCTCCCGGTCTGAGGTGAAGGTGATAGGTGTTCGAGAGCATCACCTGACAGCCCGCCGCTTCAAGATCCTCGGCGGAAAGGCCGCCTTTGATCGCGCCGCAGGTCGCGACGTTCATGAACACGGGAGTTTCGATGACTCCGTGTGGGGTCTCGAGCGCGCCGCGGCGCGCCCTGCAATTTTCGTCTGTTGCTTTAAGAATAAACATTTTTACCTCAATTTTACGTCAGTCTTGCGAACTGCCTGTCAATGGATGATTTCTTGATCTCGAACGCTACGGGACGTCCGTGCGGGCAGGTGCGGATCACGCTTCCGCCGTCCTTCGGGACGACGAAAAGTCTGTCGCATATCCATTTGAGATGCGCCGTATCGTAGATCCTGCCGCCCTTGACAGCCGCCTTGCAGGCGGACTGAAAGAGCTTTGCCTCGAAAAATTCCTCAGCCGCGGCATCGGCTCCCGCGCCGACCTCGCACAGCTTTTCGGCGAGGGTGCGGAAGAGCTCGATCGCCTCGTCCGTCGTCAGCATTTCGGGCACTTCCGATATGAGCGCCGTGTTCTGCGCTCCGCTTTTTTTGATTTCAAATGCGAAACCCATGCTGCGGATGCTGTCCCCGTGAGACGAGACGGCGTCCGCCTCGATCTCGAGGAGCTCGACGGGAACGGGAGAAATGAGCATCTGTCCCGAGTGGCCAGCCGCCTTCATCCTGCGGCACAGCTCGTCGAAGATTATCCTCTCGTGAGCCGCGTGCTTGTCGACGAACAGAAGTCTGTCCTCGAGCTGAACGATGACGTATGTGTTGTACGCCTCACCGAGGATGACGTATTCCGGTACCTCCTCCGTCGGAGCGGGTGCAGGAGCAGGCTTGCGGTCGGCAGTCACGGGCGCGGGGGAGGCGTGCTTTTCTTCCGGCTTCGGCGCTTCGCGCTCGACGTACGGGATCCTCGTCTGAACGGGCTTTTCGGGACGCTTGTCCATCGGGACGAACGCTCCGAGGAGTTTTTTCGCTTCCTCGCCGTCTATCCAGAACGACGAGTCGCGCTTCGGCGCGGCAGGTGCTTCCGGCTTTTTCGGTGAAGCCGGAGCCTGAGGCGGTCTGTATACGGGCTCGGGCGTTTTCGGCAGCTCGAGCTCGGGGCGTACCACCGACGAGGTGAGCGCGTTCAGCACCGCGTAGTAGACCGCGTCGAAAATTATTCTTTCGTTTGTAAACTTGACCTCGAGCTTCGCGGGATGGACGTTCACGTCTACCGCCGCGGGGCTGACGTCGATATTCAACACGCAGAACGGGAACTTGTCCTGCGGGATCCTCGTTTTGTAGGCCTGCTCAAGCGCCGCCATCGCCGTCTTGCTCTTGACGTAGCGCCCGTTCACGAAGAAAGTCTCCATGTTGCGCGTCGATTTGATGAAATCCGGCTCGGAAACGTAGCCCGTGACCGAAATTCCGTCGGCGGAGCGGGAGACCTCAAGCGGTCGGGAGGCGGTCTCTTTGCCGAAGACGGCAAAGACGGCGTCCTTCAGTTTTCCGTTGCCGGAGGTCACGAATTTGAGCTGACCGTCGCAGATGTATTTTATCGAAATATCGGGGCGGGAGAGCGCGATCCTCTCGACGACAGCCGCAACTGCCGCCGCCTCGGTGTTGTCTTTTTTAAGGAAGCTGCGGCGGGCGGGCACGTTGAAGAACAGGTCCTCGACGACCACCGTCGTGCCCTCGGCGCATCCCGTTTCGGAGATGTCGACCACGTCTCCGCCCTCGGCGGTGAGTATCGCTCCCGTGAGAGCGCCGTGCGGCTTCGAGAATATCCTGATCCTCGAAACGGACGAGATCGCGGCGAGAGCCTCGCCTCTGAAGCCGAGCGAGCAGATGTGTGTCAGATCGTCTGCCTCGCGTATCTTGCTCGTCGCATGGCGGAGTATCGCCACGGGCAGGTCCTCGGGCTCCATTCCGCAGCCGTTGTCCGAGATGCGGATGAACGCGACGCCGCCGCGCTGGATCTCGACGGTGACGGCAGTCGAGCCCGCGTCGATGGAGTTTTCAAGCAGCTCCTTCACGACCGACGACGGTCTGTCGACCACTTCGCCCGCCGCGATGAGATTCGCAACGTCGAAGCCGAGCACGTTTATCTTTCCCATGGTTTTTCTCCCTTTCCGTCAGATTTTTCGCTTCTTACACAAGAAGTCTCAGACTCTGACCGTATTTTCGCCGACCCGGAGCGGCGTTTCGTTACCGCCGATCTTCAAAACTGCTTTGACCGAAGTCGGGACCGTGACCGTGACTTCAAACGAGTCGCCCTCACGCTTCCACGCGACGCCGACGGTACCGTCGCCGACGTTCTGCGTTCCGGCAAGATGATCGAGCTGTTTTGTCAGAAGCGGTTCGATCACAAGATCGTGATAGCCGACCGTGCCCGGACGCTGCCTGATGCCGAGCAGATACTCGAACAGATAAGCCGTGACCGCGCCGAACATCGGATGGCTGTACGAACGCTCGTCCGGATCCCCGATCCAATGCTCCCAAAGCGTGGTCGCGCCGCGGCGGCGGAAGCTTTCAAAGGATACCGGCGCGTCCGAAAGCAGAAGGGACAGCGCCAGCTCTCCCTCGCCCAGTTCAAACAGAACGCGCGTGACGATATCCGTTCCGAAGATACCGGTGTCAAAGCAGCGGGTCTCTCTGTAATGCTCGATCATGTTGCGGCGGGTACGGCTGTCGCCGAGTCCGATGTCAACGGCAAAAGCGTTTGCCCCCTGCACGTTGCCGACGAAGTTGCCGTCCCACGCATTGAAGTACGCCGCCGTGATCGCATGACCCCGCTCCTCGATCACTCTGTCGAACTTCGGGATATCGTCCTCATGTCCGGTCAGAGCGGCGATCTCCTTCATACGGAAAAGCGACTTGACGTAGAAATAGTTATTTATCATCGGCGCGGGCAGAACGACACTGCGCGGCGTGCACCAATCGCCGAGGCACCATTCGCCCTTCTTGTCACTTGTCACAAGCCCGTTTTCGGAATGCGCTTCCAGATAATCGAAATAGCGAAGCATCTGCGGATAGAGCTTTGAAAGATAGCTCGTGTCTCCGTAATGCTTGTA